>NZ_JBQFZG010000003.1:0-279104 GCF_056542125.1 Ruegeria sp. AF1 | reverse complement strand
AGCGACGCTTGCGCTTCCTGTCTCGATCCCATCATGGCTGATCCCTCCCTTTAGGAAGAATTGAATCAGCAACTTACCAACCGATCAAGCCCGAGTTTTTCAACAAAATAGGCCCGACCTTCGAATACTGGTCGGGCGAAGCGCCATGCTGATCGTGTCTGCTTTCGGGCTGACTGCTGTCCTCCGGACTAAAAATGCGGATGGCCGCAAAGTCCGCTCCTTGATTGCCGAAACCGAGCGCAGCGAAAGGGTAGTATAGATTTAGCTGAATTTCACACCGATGAGTGACCGAAAACGAAAAACCCTCTGCGATGCGACAAACCGTGTGCCGCACCTGCGAGCAAATGCTGCGTCAGCAAATACCCGAAAGGGCAACGGTAGCTTAGTCCGGAGGGTGTGTGAAAACTCCCCTATTTTGACCGGACTGATGGTATAATTTCCGTATTCGGTACGGAGGTTGTTGATGACGCAATTTATCGAGGGTCTGGACCGGCAGCAGGCGATGTTGCTGCCCGAATGTCTGGACGATTATGTTGATGAGAACAGTCCTGTCCGTGCCATTGATGCCTTTGCAGACCTGCTTGATCTTGCGGTGCTGGGATTCAATGCGATGCCAGCGGCAACTGGACGGCCTGGCTATCATCCTGGCTTGTTACTTCGGATTTATCTTTACGGGTATTTGAACCAGATCCAGTCATCGCGTCGTCTGGAGCGCGAGTGCGGTCGCAATCTGGAACTTGTCTGGCTGACGGGTCGGTTGAAGCCGGACTTCAAGACGATTGCCGACTTTCGGAAAGACAACGGCCCCGCGATCCGCAAGGTGTGCCAGCAGTTTGTCGCGCTATGCCGCAACATGAACCTGCTCGATGGGGATGTGGTTGCCATTGACGGTAGCCGGTTCAAGGCGCTGAACTCCAAGGCCAAGAATTACACGCGCGGTAAGCTGCGCCAGAAGTTGGTGAGATTGACAAGGCAATCGAGCGCTATTTGGGTGAGTTGGATCGCGCCGACGAAGTGTTTGAACAGACTGGCACGGTGCTGCCAGAGGCCCGCATGGAACGCACTTTGAGAAAGTTAGAGCATCTGCAAAAGGAGGCGGTGCGCTACAGATCAATCGGGCAGCGCATGGATGAGACCGGCGAAACCCAAGTCTCACTTAGTGATCCTGATGCCCGATCCATGGCAACAACGGCCCGGATGCCCCGCATTGTCGGCTACAATGTTCAAACGGCCGTCGAAGCCAATCACCACCTGATCGTTGCGCATGAAGTAACAATGCTTGGGTTCGACCGGGATGCCTTGTCGATGATGGCCGCGGCAGCAAATGATGTCATGACGACAGATCAGCTCACAGCAATCGCGGATAAAGGTTACTACAAGAGCGAGGAGATTGTCGCCAGCGAAGAGGCTGGTATCTCGGTTGTCGTTCCCAAACCCATGACATCAAACGCCGCTGCACGCGGTCAGTTTGACAAGGCTGACTTCGCATATGACAGCGGCAAGGATGTCTATGTCTGCCCGGCAGGCAAGCAACTGACCTACAGATTTACCGGCCAGCAAGACGGCAAGGCCATCAGAGCGTATTGGTCTGGGGCCTGCGCCGATTGCGTCATCAAGGACAAATGCACGGCCAGCAAGGAACGGCGCGTGCGTCGATGGGAGAAAGAGGATGTGCTTGAGCGAGTACAAGAAAGGTTGGACGCAGACCCAGCCCAACTGGCCGTCCGCAGCATGACCGTCGAGCATCCCTACGGCACGATCAAATCATGGATGGGCGCGACGCACTTCACGATGCGCAGGTTGAAAAATGTCGCCACCGAGATGGCGCTGAACGTACTCGCCTACAACATGACCCGCGTGCTGAAGATCATGGGCGTACCAGCGATCATCGCAGCTATGAACGCGTAAGAGCCCTCGTTTGCCCTGAAATTTGCGCCCAAAAGGCCCTATCCGTCTCAGATGGCTTCCGCCGACCTCACAATCCATCCTGTCCATCAAAATGATGATCCCAAGCCAAAAAAGGACACAAAAGTCAAAACCGATTGGACGCTCCGAGATCAACCAAGTTTCCACACACCCTCTCCGCAACGCGGAAGTCTAGTCGTAGAAACTATGAAGTCCGCTTGGCGCTTCAAATCTGACATCTCAATTGTGTTCGGCAACGGTGGTTATACCCTCCCGTAACCATTCTTCTAGGCCGAATATCAAACACTTAGCCTCGCAACCCGCGGGGCGTTTTGCATTGGAGCTTTGGCGCTGGAAGCACCGTGGAAGCAATAGGGGTTAGAAAACTGCACAGCTGGCCCCCAACAGTATTTTGCGTCACCTCGGTACAAGGTCCTCAAGTTCAGGCATCAGAACAACGCTTTCCTGTTCGTTCGGGTCCGTGCGTGCGATAACTGCAACTGCGGGTTCATTCCCATCGTTGAACGGAAGGTGCGGAGTGTTTGCCGGTATATAGATCAGGTCTCCTGCTTGCGTTTCCATAACGTGTTCCAGCCTGTCGCCCCAATACATCTTCGCTGACCCGGAAATCACATAAATCGCGGTTTCATGTGTCTCATGTTTATGCGCCCTGGCGCGCCCTCCGGGCGGGACCGTAAGCAGATGCATGCAGATAGCTTGGCTTCCTACCGTCTGTCTGGCGATGCCTTCGAAGTAATCGAACCCCTGTTTCCCGGTATAGGTTTCGCCGGGGCGCAGTTTCACACAACCCGCCATCTAGGTATTCCTTCCTAAGATTTGAGCGAGAGAATGATACGCCAGCTTCGCTAGGAAACGTAGGGAAATCAGAAGCGGGTTTTGGGCGGAGATCTAACGAGCCTTATGAACGAACCGCATACCGGGTGATACGGCCTGAGATACATAAGAACGAAGAAAGCCACGTCTGCGGACGTTACTCATAGCAAATTGTGCACGTAGCCATGACAGGTCCGCACCTCGAACACCTCCTTCAAAATCTTCCCTGTTGGGTGGTCAAATGGCGTGTTGCCAGTGAAGAACCTTGGAAAGATTTCATTATCTCGGGTCAGAAAAAGGGTCCGGAGGGGTGTTCAATCGCAGATGCCGCATGAATGCCCGTGCGATCCTTGGAACCGGTTTTTGATCCGAGACCACAAAATGGCCCCGGTACCGCATTGGAGATTCAAATCGGACAAATGCCAGATCGGGAGATCGGTAATGGTAGACGGGAAAGGGATTGATAACAGACAGCCCCAATCCTTCGCGCGCCATGTCGGCAGCGGCAAATGAGGTTGAAACTTCGGCAACGATCCTCGGTTTGGCCCGCACCTGTTGAAGCAACCGGTCCAGCTGCCCGCGCCGCCCGTGTCGATATGTCAGTGCGATCAACTCTTGCTCATGCAGGTCTGAAGGCGTCAGAACGGTGCGTTCAGACAGAGGATGTTCAGGGCGCATGACGCAAACGGCTGGTGACTCGCGAAATGGAATAAGTTTGATGCCAGCGCGGCTTTGTTCAATCCCGGTCACGGCAAGATCAAATCGATTCTCAAGCACGCCTAGCGTGACCATATCTGATGTTGTCACCTCAAGGTTTACGAAAAAACCGGGATTCCCGCGAATGAAACTGGCGATGAGGGAAACGATGTATCGATGAGCGTAGCTGGGTGGTGCAACGAGACGCAGTGTTTCTTGCACTGTTTCGCCCGGGCCATCGATCCTGTCCAAAGCCTCGAACAAAGGATCCAATCGCATATTCAGCCTTACGGCTTCTTGCGTCGGTCGCAATCTGCCTGCATCCCGTTCGAACAGTGTTCTACCCAACCGATCCTCTAGGCTGCTGACCGAGCGACTGACCGCAGACTGAGACAAGCCGAGCTGTCGTGCGGCGGCTGCTGTTGTTCCAGACTGCATGAGCGCACGGAGCGCCTGGTATTCCGGCAAAGAATGCCAGTTGCGAGGTTTCTTCATTGCTGGGCACCCGCATGATTCCGACTAGCTCTATGAGTAAAACTCATCAAGATTTTTTACAATTATGATGATTACGTCTGTTAGCGTGTGTCGAAATGACACTAACCTGGGTAAAGTGAGTTTGAGCACCTCCCCTCTTATCATTGATGGGCACAATGATGTTCTGTCAAAACTGGCCTCGTCAGGTGGTCTGCCCGAAGCGGGCCGTTTCCTGACCGGGCTCGAAGGTGCGATTGACTCTGTTAAATCCAAGGCCGGTGGATTTGGCGGAGGCTTCTTTGCCGTTTGGGTGCCTTCGCCTATCGATGCCGATGCAAAAATGGAAGAAATGGTCCAGCCCAGCTATGATCTGCCGCTTCCCAATCATATTGACGCTGAAGATGCTCTGCCCTCAGCGCTGGGGCAGATTGCGATCCTGCTGGAACTGGAACGTTTGGGGGCGTTGAAAGTGGTTCGATCGGTTTCGGATATCCGGAACAGCTTGGCACAAGGCCAGATGGCGGCCATTTTTCACATTGAGGGCGCCGAGGCGATTGATGCCGATCTGCATTCGCTTGACGTGTTTCATGCAGCGGGGTTGCGATCGCTTGGGCCAGTGTGGAGCCGACCCAACATTTTCGGCCATGGTGTGCCGTTTAGATATCCATCGGGGCCGGATACTGGCCCTGGATTGACAGATCATGGACTGCGGCTTGTGCAGCGTTGCAACGCGCTGGGGATCATGCTGGATTTGTCGCATCTCAATGAAAATGGTTTCTGGGATGTAGCGCGGTATTCGGATGCGCCTTTGGTCGCCACGCATTCGAATGCCCATGCCATCTGTCCGCACGCGCGGAATCTGACCGATGACCAGCTTCGCACCATCGCGGAAAGCGACGGGATGGTCGGGTTGAATTTTGCCACTGCGTTTCTGCGCGAGGATGGTCGGATGCTTTCCGATGTGCCGTTGACGCAGGTTCTGAAGCACCTTGACCACCTGATCGGGATAATGGGTGAAGACCGGGTCGGGCTTGGGTCCGATTATGACGGGGCAGTCGTGCCGGACGACGTGAAGGACGTCTCGATGCTGCCTCGATTGAGGGATGCCATGGTGACCCATGGATACGGCGAAGAGCTCATCAAGAAGCTCTGCCACGAAAACTGGTTGCGTGTTCTTGAGAAGACCTGGGGATCGTAACCGTTAGTGAAGACTTGATGACAGAGAGGACAAAATGAACGCATTTAACAGATTGCTTACCGGTGCGGCGCTGGGATTGGCGCTGGCCGTGACCTCGACTTCGGCAATGGCCGAAACGCCGCCGAACATGCTGGTTATTGCGCATCGTATCGACGATATCACGACGCTGGATCCGGCCGAAAGCTTTGAGTTTGCGGGTTCGGATGTCAGCCGGAATGTCTATCAGAAGCTGGTGAACTTCGACCCGCTCAATCTGGATGCCGGCTATCAGCCCGACATCGCTGAAAGTTGGGATGTGTCTGAAGACGGCAAATCGATTACCTTCAATATCAGGGAAGGACTGACCTTTCATTCCGGGAATCCGGTGACGGCCGAAGATGTTGAATTTTCACTGCGTCGTGCGATCATTCTAAACAAGACCCCGGCATTTATCCTGACCCAGTTTGGGTTCACGCCGGAAAATGTCGAACAAACGATTGTCGCGGATGGCAACACTCTGACAATCACAACGGACAAACCCTATGCGACATCCTTCGTTCTGAACTGTCTGACCGCTACCATCGGCGGCATTGTTGATAAGAAGACGGTGATGGAACACGACAAGGATGGCGATCTGGGCAACGAATGGCTCAAGACCAATACTGCTGGATCTGGTGCTTATAGCCTGGTCAGTTGGAAGCCCAATGAAAGCGTAACACTGAAGTCGAACCCTGATTTCTACTTGGGTGCTCCGGCCATGGAGCGTGTGGTTGTCCGCCACGTTCAGGAAAGCGCCAGCCAGCGCCTGTTGCTGGAACGTGGTGATATCGATGTCGCGCGCAACCTGAATCCAGAAGATGTTGCCGGTGCTTCATCCGTTGCCGGCGTAAAGATTGCAGACGAGCTTAAGGGCCGCCTGATGTATGTTTCGCTGAGCCAGAAACATCCCGAGCTGAGCAAGCCTCAGGTTCGGCAGGCGTTCAAATATCTGGTTGACTATGAAGGGATGCGCGACAGCTTCCTGAAAGGGCAATACACGATCCACCAGAATTTCCTGCCCCAAACCTATCTCGGTGCCTCTGACGAGACGCCGTTTAGCTTTGATGTGGAAAAAGCCAAGGCCCTGCTGGATGAAGCAGGTGTAAGCGGGCTTGAGATTGAAGTAGGTGTGCGTGAAGCGCAGGAACGGATCGAAATCGCCCAATCGCTACAGAATGCGCTGAGTCAGGTTGGCATCACGATGAACATCACCGTGGGGACCGCCAAACAAATTTTGGCGCGGTATCGTGCGCGGGAACTGGATGTTTACCTTGGCGCATGGGGGCCGGACTATCCCGACCCGCAGACGAACGCAGGTACCTTTGCCTATAACCCGGATAATTCGGACGAAGCCAATGCCACAGGATTGCTGGCATGGCGGAATTCTTGGGATACCGGCGGGCTGACCAAGAAAACGGATGCGGCTGTTGTCGAAAACGACACCGCGAAACGGGCTGACATGTACAAGGAAATCCAGGCCGAGTTCCGCGAGACTTCTCCGTTTGTCATCATGTTCCAGCAGATTGAGCAATCGGCCCTGCGTGAAAATGTGACGAATTTCTCAACCGGTCAGGCGATCACTTCGGCGTCGTATTGGCAGGTGACCAAGTAAATGGCACTGGCCGAAAGACCAACTGAGGGGCGCCGCTCGGCGCCTCTTATCCATTGGATCAAGAGTATCCTGAAAACTCTTGGCATCATCGCAATTACAATGCTAGGTCTGCTTTTCGTGACCTTCATCATCGGTCGCGTGATGCCGATCGACCCGGTGCTGGCAATCGTCGGTGAACGCGCATCGCAATCGACTTATGATGCGGTCTATCAACAGCTTGGTCTTGATAAGCCGCTGTTGGTTCAATTTGGATATTACCTTTGGGATGTTCTGCACGGTGATTTTGGCGATTCACTTCTGAATGCCCGCCCGGTTTCTCAGGATATTGCCCGCGTCTTCCCTGCCACGCTGGAATTGGCGACTTTGGGCGTTCTGATTGGAATCTTTCTGGGTGTTCCGCTTGGTGTGATCGCCGCAGTCAAGCGCGGATCATGGATCGATCAGATCGCCCGTGTGGTCGCGCTTGTCGGGTATTCAATGCCAATCTTCTGGCTGGGGCTCATGGGGCTTCTGGTCTTCTACGGGATACTCGGCTGGGTCGGTGGCCCGGGCCGCCTGGATATCTTCTACGAGGACATAGTGCCCTCACGCACTGGGCTGATTTTGGTAGACAGTGCCTTGGCCCAGGATTGGGATGTCTTCCGCAATGCGTTGTCCCATATCATCCTGCCCGCAGCTTTGCTGGGGTACTACTCGCTTGCCTACATCAGCCGGATGACCCGATCCTTCATGCTGGAACAGTTGTCAGCCGAGTATGTCATTACCGCTCGCGTTAAAGGGCTGTCTGAAAGACAAGTTATCTGGCGCCACGCCTTCAAGAATATCCGAGTGCAGCTGATCACAGTGATCGCACTCAGCTATGCCAACTTGTTGGAAGGATCAGTTCTGACCGAGATCATCTTTAGCTGGCCGGGGATCGGCAGCTATATCACGACGGCCTTGCTGAGCGCCGATATGAATGCCGTTCTTGGAGGAACCGTTGTGGTCGGGCTGATCTTTATCTGCCTGAACATATTCTCGGATCTTCTTTACCGTTTCTTTGATCCGAGGTCGAAATGAGCGACATGACCTTGCGCCAGTGGCTGCTGACCGACGAGCCGACTTCGCGCCGCCATGCCAGATTGGCCAGCTTCTACAAAGGCTGGCTGACTTTGCGATCAAACTCGATGGCAATGGTCGGGTTTGCGATCCTTGTCATCCTTGTTCTGACAGCGGTCTTTGCGCCTTTTCTCGCGCCGCATGATCCCTTTGTTCAGAGCCTGTCCAGCCGTCTTCTTCCCATCGGGGCTGAAGGGCACTTGCTGGGAACCGACAGCCTGGGGCGGGATATTCTGTCACGCCTGATCTATGGGGCCCGAATTACACTGTACATCGTGGCGCTTGTGGCGCTCATCGCACCGATTGCGGGGCTTCTGGTCGGGACGGTTGCGGGATATGTGGGGGGATGGACGGATGTAATCCTCATGCGCATCACGGATATTTTCCTCGCTTTTCCACGACTTGTTCTGGCGTTGGCGTTTGTCGCGGCGCTTGGGGCAGGGATTGAAAACGCGGTTCTGGCAATCTCGCTCACGGCATGGCCGCCCTATGCGCGTATGGCACGTGCAGAAACCCTGACCATCCGGTCAACCGACTATATCAACGCGATCCGCCTTCAGGGTGCCGGGCCGCTGCGCATCATCACCCGGCATATCTGGCCACTGTGCATCTCATCTTTGATCGTGCGGGTCACGCTGGATATGGCCGGGATCATCCTGGCCGCCGCCGGCCTTGGTTTTCTGGGGTTGGGGGCACAACCTCCAAGTCCGGAATGGGGTGCCATGATATCCGAGGGTCGACGTTTCATCCTTGATCACTGGTGGGTGGCAACGGTGCCGGGGCTAGCAATTTTCACGGTTTCGCTGGCCTTCAACCTATTGGGTGATGGCCTGCGGGACGCGCTTGATCCAAAGGACGGTGGCCAATGAACTTACTCGACATCGAAGATCTGTGGGTTCGTTTCCCAACCCGTCAGGGCGTGTTTGACGCCGTGCGTGGCGTGTCGTTTTCGCTCGGGCGCGAGCGTCTGGGGATTGTCGGCGAAAGCGGCTCGGGCAAGTCGATGACGGGACGGGCCATTCTGCGCCTGATCCGAAATCCGGGTATCGTCGAGGCCAAACACATCAATCTGGAAGGCCGAGACCTGATGAAGCTCAGCGAGCGCGAGATGCGTGAGGTGCGAGGCAAGCAGATCTCGATGGTGATGCAGGACCCCAAGTTTTCTCTGAACCCGGTGGTCACGGTTGGCGAGCAACTTATGGAGGCATACCTCCAGCACAATTCCGGCTCTAAGGCCCACGCGAAAAAGATGGCTATCGAGATGTTGGATAACGTCTCAATCCGTGATCCTGAGCGGGTGATGCGAGCATACCCGCATGAGGTGTCTGGGGGTATGGGGCAGCGCATTATGATTGCGATGATGTTGATTCCCAATCCCAAGATTCTGATTGCCGACGAACCAACTTCGGCGCTTGATGTCAGTGTTCAGCGGCAGGTGCTGAACATCATGGATGGATTGGTCAAGGAACGGGGGATGGGCCTGATATTCATCAGCCACGACCTGAATCTGGTGTCTGAGTTCTGTGACCGTGTCCTCATCATGTATTCTGGTCGGATCGTCGAGGTCTGCGAGGCTGACAAGCTGCATCAGGCCCAACATCCCTATACCCAGGGCTTGCTAAACTCGCTGCCGCGCCTTGATGAAAAATGCACCCACCTGAGTGTTCTCACACGCGATCCGTCTTGGTCCGAAGCCCCGAGCGTGAGGGGCTGAAATGAAGGCACTGGAAATCAACCATCTGAATGTCTGGTTTGGTCACGCGCACGACCGGGTCGATGCGGTGAAAGACGCAAACCTTGAAGTCGCGCAGGGCGAGAGTTTTGGCCTTGTTGGCGAAAGCGGTTCCGGCAAGTCGACAATTCTGAGGGCAATAACGGGGCTTGCACCGCAATGGTCGGGCACAATCCGCGTAGAAGGTCAGGCTATATCCGGGTCCCGGCGGGATCGGTCATTCTTTCGGACCGTCCAGATGGTGTTTCAGGACCCCTACGCGTCTTTGCATCCGCGGCACACTGTTGATCAGGTTCTCAGTGAAACAATTCATCTGCATGGGTTTGAAGATATCGATAAACGCGTGAGCGATTTGCTCAACGACGTCGGACTTGGGCGAAGATTCCGGTTTCGGTATCCACACCAGCTTTCCGGTGGTCAACGACAACGCGTGGCAA
Organism: Ruegeria sp. AF1; assembly: GCF_056542125.1. Taxonomy (NCBI): domain Bacteria; kingdom Pseudomonadati; phylum Pseudomonadota; class Alphaproteobacteria; order Rhodobacterales; family Roseobacteraceae; genus Ruegeria; species Ruegeria sp. AF1. Next base: position 269,100 of record NZ_JBQFZG010000003.1, on the reverse strand, counting down.
TCGCAAGGGCCTTGGCAGGTGAGCCGGACATTTTGCTTTTGGACGAACCCACGTCGGCTTTGGATGTCAGCGTTCAGGCCGAGGTGCTCAACCTGCTGACTGACCTGCGCAAACAGCGCGGATTGACCTATCTGATGGTATCTCATGATCTTCCGGTTATCGCACATATGTGCGAGCAATTGGCAGTTATGAGAAATGGTGAAATAGTTGAGGTCATGTCCTCGGAAACTCTGCGTTTGGGGAACCCAAGCCACGAGTATTCCAAGCAATTGTTGACCGCATCTGTTGCCCCAAACCAGTAGCGACTTCGTTAGAAGCGGGATTTATCCTTCGTATGATCAGTTCGGGTGACGCACGACAGCGGCCTTTAGCATTTCCTGTGTGAACGCATCCTGTGATTAATAAGGACCGTGTTGGCGGTACAGCGATCGAGATATTGGAAAAGGCTACAAATTGTGCAACCGTGAAGTATGCAAGGAATGCAATATAAATTCTGGCAACGAGGTCACTGATGAAAAGCAAGGTGCAATACTTGGCGATAGCTTTTGCGTTACTGATCGCACCGCCTATTTCAGCCCAGCAATCTGACTGGTCTTTTGCGGGCACCGCTTATCTGTTCATGGCCGAAACGGATATTTCCCTTAGAACACCAAGTGGAACAATCGACGGCACGTTGAGTTTTTCAGACGCTCTCGAAAACCTGGACTTTGCGTTTATGGGCGGCATTTCCGCGTCTAACGGGCGCTGGTTGTTGCTTGCTGACTATAACTACACCGATTTGACGTTCAGTAATTCAACTCCCGGCCCAGCGTTTTCGAGTTTGGACACCTCCGCCACCACGCAATTTCTCAGCGGCTATGTCGGATACCGTGTTTATGAGACACCCGCGATCAGCGTGGCCCTTGCCGGCGGGTTCAGGTGGTTCAGCACGGAAACCACATTCCGATTGCAACCGGGGATCGTCGCCGGGCGAAGTGTGACGATCGACGACAACTGGACTGATCCGGTCGTCGCTGCCCGCGCACGAGTTCGGATTTCTGACAAATGGTCAGGGACCGGATTTGTGGATTACGGTGGATTTCGGAGCGGTAGCGAAACCTGGCAAGTTCTGCTGACCGCGGATTATGAAATCAATGACAGATGGCTGATCCGGGGCGGCTACCGCTATATCTCCTTTGATCATGAGATCAACGGCAATGATTTCAGGTTTGACCAGTCAGGCCCGTTGCTGGGGGCAACATACAGGTTCTGAAGATAACGTCAGGCGCATCCTTTGATACTAACCTGTTACGTGTTGGGGGTTGGACGATGACTTGGGGAAACGGATGGCGCTCGGATGGTGCCTGGCCATTGCGGATCGTGTTGACCAATTCTATGGGCCTGTCACGGAATTGTGCCGACCCTTTTACTTGGTATTTTGCCAAAATGGCGTGACATCATGGCATCAAAACCAACTCCGCAATTTCGCGCTGCAGCGGTGCGTGTAGCATTGCCGTTCGAATGTCAAAAAGTGTTCGACAGAGGTGTTCCGTTGGCACCTGCGTGGAATAACCCCGTCAAATTAGTTGCCCAATAAGCGGGCGAGTTTTACCCGATCAACTTTGGATCTGTGGCGCTTGTCCATTGGCATCTTCCTCACGTGGGTCACTTTGGCAATGCCAAGATCCTTCGCCAGCCTGGCCCAGTTTGACAACTGATGCGCGTCACCTTCAATGCATAAAGTGGAACTTCCATTTAGGCTCATGAGCGCGCAGTGCGTCACGCTCGGCCATTGCCGGGCAGCTATTTCGATGGCGAATGGAAAAGTGCGGCCAGCTGAGGTTGCCACATCGCTCGCTACTCTACCCCACAACCACAAACGACCTAGATCATCCAACCGCCCAGCGTCGCCGGTTCGATGCCAGATCGTAGTGTCGTCCTTGATCTTATTTTCCTTGGAGTGTGCGGGATCAAGATAGCCATCATTTACATGATCGCCCGCCACCTGTATTTCATCCTCTCGAATTCGGAGTTTGATTTGCGAAACCGGACACCCAACAAGTAGTCCCTTGCCCGCTGCCATTTCACGTTGGTCGGTTTCGGAGATGTCACGCGCATCAAGATGCGCAATCGGTTCAGCTTCGGTTGACCCGTAGACGCAGATCACTTCCAGGTCGAAATGGGCAAGAAGCCTTTCGACCAGGTCAGGGAACACCGGACCGCCGCCAGTGAAAACTGTGTGTAGGGAACCGATATCTGTACACTGTGTCAGTTTTTCGCATAATGACGGAGGGATCAGAAGCCGGGTAACGTGTTGCTTCGATATCCAATCCGCCAACTGTTCGGGAGAAAGCCGCTCCAGTTTGCTCATCTTCCAGTTCGGCAGAACAGTCATGCGCCCGGCCGCAAGGTTTATCAGGGTGAACACCGGGAACGCTACCAGATCCCGCTCTGCTTCATTACTGTCAAGAAGCGGTGCGATGGCATCATGTTGTGCCATCAGAAACGCATGACTGCGGGGGATGGCCTTTGGCTGACCTGTTGTCCCGGACGTAAAGGAAATGAGCGCCGTGTCACTGTCTTTTACAACAGCTTTCCTCAGGTCGCCCTTGGCATTGCCAGGTAGCAAAAGCCGCATCTTAATAAGTTCTGGCACAACAAACCCGAGCAGCGCAAAGAAACCCGATGCGCAAAAGGCCTTGGGTCGGGTCGCTCTCGCTGCATGACGCAGCCCAGCGAGTCCCATAGCTGGTTCAGGCAAAACCACCGTTGCCCCCAATGACCACAAGGCCGCAAGACTAGCGTATAAATCAGCATTGACCGGCATCGCCAACAAAACGCGATCGCCATGGCCAAGCCCCTTACGTCCCCACTTTCCGGCCAATTGCTGCGCGCGTAACTGCAACTCTCGAAAGGTGACCTCGCGACCGTTGCTCTCTACGATGGCCGTTCGGTCTGGAAATCGGTCGACGGCAACGGCAAAATGATCCAGCAGATTAATCATCCAGGCGCAACCCGAACAGGTTATACCGCCGGAATACCTTAGCCCCTTCGACAACGCTGCGGTCGGCGGATTTGTTATCATCATGTATCAGCGCGTGGATGGCTGTTTTAAAACCAAGATTTAGTGCCGATCTATGGAAATGACTGGCCAAATGACGACCTGCGCCGCGCTCAAGGCTTGCATACGTCTTTAAGACGGCCGCAGTTGGATTTGGGCCTTCTGCATAGTTAGGGATCCCAAACAGGAAACCTGCCAACGAGCCGTCCGGACGGCGAGCAAAGAAGATAAGCTCGCGCGTCAGAAGCGGAATGACGGGCATGTACATTGCAAGAAAATCACTCTCAGAAATAGGTTTATAGAAGGCGTTTTTGGAAAAAGCCTCAACTGACAGTTGGTACACTTGCCGGAACAATCCTTCAGGGTTGGTTCCGTCCCAGGGTTCGACATCAAACGCGTCGGTTGCAGAAAGAGGCGACCTAGACGTTTGTACCAAAGACACGCGCGCCGAGAAATACTTGCTGATGGTCGCAAATCCTGCCGCCCGAAACACATCGGGCTCATGTGGCTTGTTCGTCGGCTCCATTAAAAAAGGCGCTGAACCGTCGCTGTCGGATACGAACCGATAGCTATGCCATGTGTCACCAGACATCGGCCCAATGATCCGATCAATCCCAGCCCGCCGGACACGCGCAACCGCCGATTTCAAAGCCTCCAAACCGGCCTCTGGGGTCTGGCACGAAAAGTCGCCGATTGTTGCAGCGGGAACATCGTCCCAATCGGGGCCTTGCAAATAAACAGACAGTTTGGCGCCATCAGTATGAATGGTTTCTTTCGTCATGATACAACTCCTGAGACCATCCCACCGCCAACGGCCCCTGCTATGGACCAGAAATAATAGGCAAGCGGTGGAAACAGTGCCAACAGCGTGAGCCTGAAAACACGATTCTTTTGGAGCAAATGTGGAAGCAATAGGGGCACAATCGCCATTGTTGAGAGTGATACAAGTGCGAGTGCAGTCAGGGGTTCGGCCCAATTCGATTGGTCAGAATTCAGGGAAACCACCCAGGACCGGATGAAGAACAGGAGGGCGGCAGCAAACGGTATCGCAATTGGCGCGGGGCGCAACGCCACTGCAATGAGCCCCATGGCCAACCCCATCGCACTCAGCCCAAAAAAGGATATCGCATCCCATCCCGCTGCATTCCCCGCCGCAAGCCAACCGAAGCCCAACAGGCCCAGGGCGGCAACAACATCCAGATCGGGGTACTTACTGTCACACGGAGAGGCGGTGCGCGCCCAGCCGTGCGCGGCGAGAACCATGATCGGCAGCACTGTATTCTGGAGTTTCGCAGCTGCCAGTAACAGAAAGACCGCAACAACATAGACGCGGGTCGTATGTTTGGTCAGGCCCAGTTTGGTTCCCACGACACCGAAACTGGCAAGGGAGGCAAGAAACAAAACGGCCAACAACGCCAGCTCTGCCAAAGAGCTATGGTAGTGACTTTTCAGAAAAATCAGCAAACCAAGCGGCAGGAACAGGTTGTCAAACCCTCGCCAGCTTTGCGCCTCGACCAATGTGCCAAAGGCTGCAACCATAAGGCACAGCATCATGATGTTCGAGGGAGGGAGTTTCGACAAGAACAGGAAACAGATGATCGCAACCAATAGCGTTATGACAAAAAACACCACTGACCCTTCCAAACTCTTGTCGCCATCTTCGACCACGTAACGTTTGGTCCCGTAAGTGGTCCCGGCCAGCGCAGCTGCGGCATCAGCCAGTGTCAAAACAGCGATTGGAAGCAGGTAGTACAGAGCGTTGTCCCCGGCCAGCAAAAAGCAAAACCCAACGGACAAAGCCAAAAGGAAATCTCCGTATGAGGTGCGCTCGACGCTGTGTAGGGCCGCGCCTAAACCTTTCGAGAACCGGGGAAGTCTCAGGATCAGCATGACGAACAACGTTATTCCGATCAGCATGTAAACCGGCCAACGATCCGGAAACACCCAAGGTAGAACCAGGGTAAAGAGCCCAGTTCCAACATGCATCAGCTTGCGTTGTACTTCAGCGTTCAAGCCGACCTTTTGCGCCAACCGTCGGACAACTGCCATCAATCCCAACAGGACCAGAACAGACGTCAAGGCCAGCAGAATCTGTGCCGGAACACTCACACAAGCACCTCTTCCACGACAAAGTCCGAGTAGAAAAAGGCCATGTCGCGTGCCTTCAGTCGATCCTCGATCGCGTGACGTGTTTCTATTTTTCCCTTATGTACGACGGGCACGCGGCGGGGCGCCATCATGTTCCAATACACAAGGCGGGCCTTGGGCGCGGCAGCGGACAGGATAGACACGTAAACCTGTTCAAACACTTCGGGTGACATATATTCGAAGATATCCGACAGGTTGAAACCATTGGCCTTTTCGCCAGTCGAGACGAAGGCCTCCAACGACCCCGGACGGATATCCAGGCGGTCCAGGCGGGCGCGGATCGTATCAAAATGCTCGGGTCTCCAGGCCATTGGGAGCGCGTCGCCATGCGTTCCCTTCAGAATCCAGTGCAAATATGAATTTCGCGATGGGTCGGTATCAACACCTGCGTGGCGAATTCGACGAGCTACATGCTGGGCGGGGCTGCCCTCGACGTGATCAAAGAATGCCTTGTCGCGACCCATGCGCCCCATCACAAAACGCGAGAAGAACACATTCAGCAGCAGCCGCCATCTGAAGGTATCAAAGCGCGTGTCAAAGAAAACTTCGCGCGCTTCGGGTGTTCGGGGCGTAAAGACATCATCAATCGTGCGTCGGGAATGAACAAGCGGCAAAAGCCGGGTGCGGAAGATGCGAAAATACCGCTCAAACTTGCCGACCCCGCCTATCCCGTGGTGCTCGACATCCGGGACAAGACCGGTCCAAAAGGCACGTGTTTCAGGGTCGGTTTCCCGCAGGGCCTGCGATAGCAATGCAGCGCGCCTGTTGCTGGCGCGTGACCCGGTCAGTTCCAGAAACTCGGGGTGTGTCAAGTTCCGGAAGGCGCCGATCCGTAGCTTCAGGCAGGCGATCTGTGCCGGTGACAGATCAACTACCACAACTTTCGACGGGTTCAGCGTTAGCATAGCCAGTGCATTATCCCCGGCCGAACATATGGAAACCAGCGTGCCCCCAGCGCAATCGCCCAGCGCCTCGGTCAGAACGTCTGCGTCTTCCCATAGCTGCGCGTACCGGATGTGACCGAAATCTGCTTTGCCTTCGATTTCACTATACCCCATCGCACCGTTCCACTTTGCCACTTGCTCCGTCGACCGACAGGGTTTCACCATCCTTGATCCATTGCGTGGCGCCCTTCAGACCCACTACACAGGGAATGCCCAACTCGCGTGCCACGATGGCAGAATGCGACAATAGTGATCCCCGCTCTACTACAATGGCCGATGCATTCGAGAATACCGCAATCCAGCCCGGATCAGTGTGGCGCGCCACAAGGATATCGCCGGGCTGTAGCGCCTCGGTCCGCGGGTCGTGGATCACCCGAGCCTGCGCGATCACTTGCCCGGCTGAACACCCGGTGCCAGTTTTTATTCGCTCGGGCGTGCTGTTGACCTCGACGACATCAGCCCAGATCGGAGCGATAGCAGGGCCTCGAATTTCGATGCGGTCCGGTGGGTCAGCACGTTGGGATGCAGCTGCATCTTCGCTTTGACGCTGCGAGACTATGGCCTTCAGATTAGGCGACAGGCAGAACCCTTCGACGGCGCCCAGGACTTCATATGTCGTCAGATGAAAGACGTCGCGGGGATTTGTAAGCAGCCCCCTTGCAGCAAACTCTCGCCCGATGCCCAGAAAAACACGTCGGGCGTGGCCGAATATCCGGGTGCGTTCAAAGCGCAGATTCTCTCGATCACGTACCCGGGCCTTGGCCCACCCTACGATCCATTTGGAAATGTGGCGTTTCAGCGGGTTGGCTGGAAACAGGGATTTCCAGTCCGGTTCTGTGCTGATGTGCCGCTTACCCTCGGGGCGGGTGGCACTGGCGGCAATGGCCATCAGCAGACTGGTGGGATCATCGCGCAGTGGAATACTCTCCAGCTTCAGTTCCTCAGTACATCTGTCCCCGAATTTAATCAGATAAGACTGAACCTCGGCCCAAATCTGAGGATAAGATGCAAGGGTTTCCAATCGGCATTCCACGCATAGCTGTTCCGCAATCCCGGCTTCGCGGACCAAGTGAGCTATGCGGGCAATGCGCTGCGCCGGTTCGGCTGAGACGATATCACCCTGGCCAATCATAACATCGTTATGCAGCATAAGCCCGTCTTCACCCAACCACTTGTGCAGCAGGTTACGCGATGCGCCAAAGGCGATCATGCACAAGAAATCATTTATGAGCGGCGCGTCCCAGCGATCCAGCAGGGTACTTTCGATGTCACGGTATTCAGCGGCCAGTTCCGTCGCATTCGCAGCTTCTATGTCCAGTTCACGATTCAGGACATTGTTCAACCTAGTATAGAAATTGAGCCGGGTGCGCGGCAAGCGCACGGCCTGCCAAATCAAATTGCCCGCAACCGCAACCAGCTTGGTGTATTCCAATATCTTGCGCACGCCTTTCGCTGGAGCAGGTCCAATCCCATCAGTGATTTCGCGCGGCATGGGTTCTGACACGCCCATCATAGTTTCCATGTAGTCTCGGTTCAGCGAGAACCCCGGCAGAAGCGCCAGCGCACGGTACCAGTTGACCAGATTGTAATAGACACGCCCATCAATGCGCCCAAGCAAGTTGTCGAAGATGGCCGAGTTTTGCGTGACCGTTCTATCGGACACGCCCAGAAGCTGCACAAAGGCGCGATAGACCCGAGAGTAGACATGCAGGGCAAAGGAATAGGTTAGCGGGCTGACAATGCCCGGATAGCTTTCGACGATGTTCGAGTTGTCAAAGATGGTTAGCGTTTTATCCGGTATCGCCACTGGTCGCAGCTCGGTCGTAATTGGCCGTGCCTGAAGAATGTGCAACCCATCCGTATCGAATGCCCATTCGATGTCTTGTGGGACACCAAAAGCCTCTTCCGCTTTGCGAGCCAACTTTGCGATCTGAAGCGCTTGATCCCGTGTCAAAACCTGGGGCGTGTCTTGCGCGCATTCAGGCTGTCCGGCCTGTTCGATGGTCCAGTCCTCGCCATCGACCTCACCTGCCACCAGCGCATCACCCAAACCGTTCACTGCGGATACAACTACAGTGTTTCGTCGACCGGTTACCGGGTCGGCGGAGAAAGCAACACCGGCGGTCGTCGCATCAATCATGCGCTGTACGATGATCGCAGGGGCTTCTGCCTCTCCCCCGGACTTGACCATACGATAGGTGGTGATCGTATCCGCAAACCCTGAGTGCCAAACCTGTTTTGCGGCCTGTAACACCTTGCTTGCAGTGACGTTCAGGACAGTATCGAACTGCCCGGCATGGCTGTGTTCGAGACCATCTTCGGCCCGACCGGAGCTGCGCACCGCATAAGGTCCCGGACCCAGCGCATCCAATGCGGCAACAAGCTCGTTACTAAGCCCACGTGCCGCGATTGGTCCTGTCTTACCGGCGCTGAAAGCGGAATCGGTGATGACAAAAAACGCAGGTGGATTAAATCCGTAGCGGGAGAGGTTTGAAAGCGCCGCGGCTTTACCTCCGACCACTGTCGGGTCAGTTGCATCGGAATGATTGACGATAAAGATCATCCAGAGACTCCAACCAGAAACGGTAAAAAGCCCGCTGTGACATAACAGAAGAACACCCAAAGTCCCGCGACTGTGTCCATCCTGCATTGTGCCCTTGGCGTTGGCGCAATCACATAGCTGCGTACCGCAAGACAACAGGGCACAAACGCGACGGCCCCAAACACAACCGTTAGCATTCCGACGCCGGTCGCAAACCCAGTACCCACCAACAACAGAAAAGACAGTGCAACACTGCACAGCCAAACAATAGCGGCAAAGCGATACCCCCAAAGGCCCGAATAGGTATCTACCCCGTCAATTTCGTTTTCGGGCGCCCAAAGCTTGCGCCCAATTTCAAGAACGCAACCATTCACGAAAGACAATGCCAGAAACAACCATAGCTTCGATGCCGCACCACCGGCTGGAAGCCATTCTATACTGGTGAGCAGCAAATCGATCAGCGGCATAATCGCCATGTGGCTGCACAGATAGAGAACCGGTCGCGCCTTTAGCCAGACCGGCACCCCGAACTCGGCCGTCATTGCCGCCAGCCATACCCAAACCACAAAAAGGCACAACAGAACCGGGGGGTACCACAACCATGCAGCAGCGGCAGTCACCGGCAATGTCAGTAAACCAAGCACCAGCATCTCCGCCTGTGACACCAGCCCCCTTGGAATGGGGCGCTCGGGTCGGTAGCGACGGTCGTCCTCGGCATCCTTGAATTCGTCGCAAACGCGCATCTGAAAAAACAGCATTATCGCCAGGATGAAGCCGATCGCAAAGGCGAGCAATTCGGGCAAGGGGCGATCAGCAAGTCGAGCCGAGACACAGATGCTTGCCGCAGAAAACACCAGCAAAAGCGGAACGGTCTTCTTTAGCGGAAAGCGTTCGGATTGATAGATCCACAATCGAGCCAGCAAAGTCATCGTTGGCGGGCCAGACTCTCATGGGCTCGCGTGAAATGCCCCGCAGCGATTGCGGCGACAATCGATATCTCTCCGCACAGGCAAATCGCAGCAGCGACTTCTGCCAGCGCTGTGCCGTGACCAGCGCCCTTCAATCCAAGAATGTTCAGTGCCGCAGCCTGGCTGGGCAAGCCAGTACCACCTCCGACGGAACCGACAAGGATATTTGGAAGCGTCACCGAGCAGAAAAGATCATCTCCTCTGGGTTCCATCCGCGTCACCCCCATCGCACTTTCAGCGACACAGGCAGCGTCTTGCCCGGTTGCGATGTAAAAGGCCGCAAGCCCATTGGCATAGTGGGCCTGGGCCCCAAGCTGACCGGACAGATGTGACCCAAGATTGGCCACCCGACCATAAGCCAGCATTGCATCCACGGTGGTGCCGAGTGTCTTTTCCACGACATCTGCAGGCAAGGTTATCGATGCACTTGCTTTGCGGCCGCGACCCGTCACCAATCCAAGCGCCGAAGCTTTTTTATCGCCCGAAAAATTCCCCTCAATATACCAGTTTCCAATTGGTATTGGGCAACCGCTTTCAATTGCACGGCACAGCGCATCTGTTGCAATGGTTACCATGTTCTGACCTGCCGCATCACCTGTGGTGTAGCGGCAAATCAGAAAGACAATATTCGTGTCTATGAAAGGCTCAAGCGAGACGAGTTTACCATGTCGGGTTGTCGCATTAGCCGCCTTCTGGAGATCGTCGACATTGCTGACCACCCAATCCACGAATTGACCGGCCTGCAAAAGGCTTTCGAACACAAAGGCTGGCGTGCGCAATACACCTTCATACAATACTGCAGTGCTGACGCCTCCAGACAGCCCAGCAGCAAAAGCACCCCGAGCGTAAGAGGCCACAAGCGCAGCCTCGGTTGTCGCAAAAGGCACATAAAAATCCCCATTGGCATTCATACCATTCAAGCGCAATGGCCCAACGATGCCAACTGGCACCTTCACAGTTCCAATGAAATTTTCAATATTGGCGCTGTAGGTTTCCGAAGCCTCAATTGTTGCGGGATCCGCGATCAAGGCTTGATCTGCGTCGCTTGCCACAGGTTTCAACTGGTCCCAGAACCGCGCAACCGTCGCGCTGTTAGCCTTGCGAGAGGGGCGCAAAGGCGAAAAACTTTCGTTGCTTGGGGCCAATTGATGTGGTGTGCGTTCAACGTCATATCGCGCTTTTACACGCCGCAGCATCTCTCGCACGTGAAATGGAATAATCAAAAAGAAGCTCCGATAGACGCTGTTCAAAACGACTGCAGATTGAGTTCTGCACTGGCTGCACACTAACAAGAAAGTAAGCGATATCCAGAGAATATGTCCAAGGGGAAGGTTGTCGATGACCCAATCTTGGTTGGTTGATACGCCCTATGGTAGTGCTGCCGCAAAGGATCATCATTGACAAAAGGGGGGCTAATTCAGCCGGGATTAGGGCGCTCAACTAGATACTCAGGGGCTTTGGGCGCCCGATCCCGATCGAACTGACCGGGCGGATATCCCTCAATAACACCACATGGGTGAAGTAATCGTCCCGACCAACGGCATGAAGCTTTGGTTGTGACGCGCGTTCGAGGGCAACTGAGATGCGCTCGACATTCTGGCCTAGGTTCGCCGCAATGCGAGAACCGACGTATGCAAACTGCGGAAAGTTGATGCCGCCGAACTATCTGCCTGAACGCGTGGCTCGGGCTTTTTCCATTAATTTGGCAATGCTGCCTGTATTACAGCTGCGGCGAAGTGCAACAATTTCTAAGAGATGTCGACTCTCGTCAGACCGGGCGCGGACTGTCCGGTGTCTGGCAGGTTATTGTTTTTTGCAAACTTATTAGTTTGATTTGATGGCGGAGACGAAGGGATTCGAACCCTCGAGACCCTTCCGGGCCTACTCCCTTAGCAGGGGAGCGCCTTCGACCACTCGGCCACGTCTCCGCCGACGGGTATATCCGTGCAAGCAACGGATATACAAGGTCAATTCCGCAGTGTTTAGATTTTTTTACAGATCCATCCGAACTCTTTGAAATAGAACGGAATCGCACCGGCTTGCATCCGCCATTGGTACGAACTGGTTCACTTTCTTCCGGACTGATGCAGTTCGCAATGTCTTTAGAATCGCGGGCCTTGCCTGTGGCATCAGGCCTGGTTTGCGAGATTCTGAGACGTGGCAAGTCTACAGCGGCGTTCAAGTGCTCGGTTGGCTTTGCAACGTGAGACCGGGTCACGGTTTTTTGCGTGATAGCGTTCTGTACGCCGGCGTGAAGCTGGCAACTTATTGAAAAAAAGTAGAAAACACATTCCCTTTTTGGAAGTCACGATCCGGTAACGCCGTGATGCGATTCGTTCTGGTGTCGATGAGGAGAACATCATGTCGCAACATACCGTTCCGTCTGAACCATGGCAGAACCCTTATGAAGCCCATCAAAAGGTAGGCCGGGGTCGACGCCGTTTGAGTGTGTTGGCGCGTTCCTCTCAGGAGGTTTTCAAGGATCACAACGGTGAATCGGACCTTTTTGAAGGAACATGGCCCACGAATTTCTCGAAGGGGTTGCGTCATGACGTAAACGGAATTGTCGACGCGCAGGTCTATACCGAGTTTCTGGAAGAAGTGGCTGATCCGACCTGCACCGACAATTTTGGCAATCGGTTGGCGTTGTTCGACATGCCAGCCTATTCCGGGCCCTTCCGCACCGCGCCATCAGAGGGTGGTGAATTTAGGTGGCGTGCGTGGGAAGGGCCAATCCTGGGCCACCGGCTTGGTCTCAACGGATGTGACGCCGGGGGTTTGGGTATTGCCCCCGCGCCCCGGCTTGGCTCGGATGAGCTGGCGGCGGAGATGGCCGAGATCTACGCGATGGCCATTCTGCGGGATGTACCGTTCGAATCCATCAGGGATGGTGTCGGTGATGCGGCCAACGTGGCTGGTGCCCTTGGTCAGTTGGAATGGTTCCGGCGCGATGGCAGCCCTCGGGACGCCGATGGCGCTGAGATTGGAAAGGTTTCGGCGGCGCGGCGGGTTCGGGATGGTGGCGGCCTGACCCCTCCAACCCTGTTTCGTGGTTGCTCGCAGGGCTGTGCGCAGGGGCCGTATCTGTCGCAGTTCCTGGTACAAGGCCACGATCCACTGACAGCAGATCAAGCGCGCCGGCAGAAGCATAAGCTGACGCTGGCAATGGCCGCCGGGCCTGTTCCCTTCGGCGCTTTGAGGATCGACCAGAAGATCTTGCCGCAGGCGGCGGGCGTGGACTATCTGCGGGATTGGGCTGAGTGGCTGGACGTTCAGAACGGGGCGGACACGACGGCCGAACAAGCCTTTGAGAGCGACGGAACGAAATTCATTGAAACACCGCGCGACCTTGCCTCTTACGTGCATTTTGACAGAATTTATCAGACTTTTTTCAATGCCTGCCTGCTGATGCTTGGACAGGGCACTCCGACAGACGAAGGTCTGCCTGAGGATGGATATGCCGGTGTGCGTGATCCTGGCTCTACCTGGGGCGGCGCGCATGTTTTGTCCCTGCTGACGGAAGCCGGGGCACGGGCCCTGAGGGCCGCGAAACGTCAGACGTTTCAGGTGCACAATCGTGCCCGGCCTGAAAAGCTGGGCAGTGTGACGAGTTTGATGGCAAACGGTCACGGCGCAACTCTCGGCGCGGCCGAGCCTTTTGCCGCGGCTCATCTGAGAAAACTCGAAGCTGCGGCAAGCGAAGGTTTCAGTCTTATGGATGCAATCGCCGCCTCGCCTTCGGTGAAGAGGTTTGCGCATAACGCCATTTCCCATAAGGGCCTGCCGCGAAATAACCGTAACTTGCTGCTGCCGGTTGCTTATCCCGAAGGCTCGCCAATGCACCCGTCTTATGGGGCGGCTCATGGTGCCGTTGCCGGGGCATGCGTCACTGTGCTCAAAGCTTTCTTCAGAACGCACGCTTTGGATGGATCACGGGTGTCTTTGGCTTCGGCCGGTCTTCCTCGGGTCCTTGTGCCAGCTGCGGGGGGTAAGACCCTGATCGACACGACCCGACCGGAAGACAGTGCAGACTGCCTGACGCTAAATGGCGAGTTAAACAAGCTCGCTGCGAATATTGCACTTGGGCGCAACTTGGCGGGCGTTCATTTCTACAGCGATTATTTCGACAGTATCCGGATGGGTGAGCGTATCGCGGTCGGAATACTGGCAGAGCATATGGCAAAATCACCGGCGTCATCGAAAGTGTCGCTTGAGACTTTTGACGGCGATCATCTCAGCATCTTGGGTAATCGGTCTTCTGGCAGTGAAATCCACGTTGCCAATAGTTCGCCTGAGTTGTGGTGGACCCGCCATCTGCCAGAGCAGGCAGGTTGGGGCGGATGAGGTTTCAGATTTTTTCGGAGGGAGTTTTTTCATGATGCTTCCGTGCCCGTCAACGATGATGATCTCTCGAACCAGGCTGGAACTGCCGTGGCAATTATTGATGGCAGATCAGCCCTGCATTTCAGATACGGATCGGTGTTCGGTGATGGCTGTTTTTCAATCGCCAGGTTGCGCCGATAGGGGGGTGAGTGAAGCTGCCCTGTCGGATTGGAACTCGAGAATTGAAGGGATGTTCGATGGCAATGGAGTGAGCCCGTTCTTGGTCATGGACCCAGACGACATCTTCGACGGTCAGATATCGACGGGGTTCAAATGGTCTGCCAACCCGCGCGAACCCCGGGATTGTCTGGGCGAGGAGTTGGCCGCCAGTCTTTCGGATCAGGGATGGGCAAGCCGGGCTGAACTGCACAATGAATTTTTAGAATATGTGCTGATTTTACGTCCCGATTCCGACGGCAAAATGCGGCCGAAGCGCTTTGTCGCCACGACCGAACTGATGGAGTGGTGGAGAACCATGGCAGTGTTCGATCTGAATCACTTCCTTTCGGTCGTCGAAACCGTATCCAGATGTTCATATTCCTGCGAAGAGCTGTTCGAGGTTTCGCGAGCAGATTGGTGCGAGATGGATGTGCCTCAACGCATCGCTCGTTTTCACAAAAGACTGGTGGGAACAGATTTTGCCCATCCACCAGAGCATCCGTTGAATATCGAACATGCTTTGTTCATGACCACAGAGACAAACAGCCTGAGCGACCTGATCGCCACAATGCATCTTTCCTCATTCCCCTATGTTGTCGGCCATGGCGAAAGCAGAAGGCCCGCGCGGCTTTGTGAGGTGTTACATTTTGCCAACCGACAGGATCTGTATTGTCGCCATGCGGGATCTGGTTTGGCGGGTGAAGCCCTTGATCTGGCCTTCTCCATGGGAGCGGCGACACCGACAGGTCGTGCGATGGCATTCGTGAATCCTCTGGGGCTTTATTTTCGGGCGTTTCACATTTCCGAACTCTTCGTGGATGCGGTGAATGTGCCGACAGATTGGGTGCGTTATCCGCGCGGTGAAGCTGGAATGCCCATGCGCCTTGAGTTCGGGCCGGGCGACGATGATCCCCGGTTTCTGGACGATATCACCATGGGAACAGGGCCAACCGCACGGCCTGTGTCGGGTTACGCGCTTGCCAGCCTGATCGAAGTTGGCCCCTTGATAACAGTAGCGGCCAAACCACGCGCGATCACAAGGGTCGAATTTGTTGAAGTCCCGCCTGTTGATCCAGGCGCCATCGTTTGTGGACTTCCAGAAACCAAACGATGCAAACAGATTTCTGAATTTGCGGACCGGACCGAAACCGAGGTCTTTGGCAACGTAGCGCTAACTCGCCAATTCAGTCACTGACAAAGGTTTCAAACCGGCACGGCTTTGACCACGGGCAAAGGTATTTCCGGCGCCGTCATATCGAATATGGCAATCGGACGCCCGGCAGCGTTGGCCGCCGCTGTCAATACAGCCATTAGCGTCGGGTCGGGGCTTTTCCAGGCATCCACATCGAAAGAGGATGCCGGAGTTGGCGGGCGATTGGTTTGCGCGCCGCGATACAGTCGGAACAAGCGTGCCTGTTCCTCATTCATCGCGTCATCTGTCACGCCGGTGTGGTCAAGCGTCACCATATTGCGCCAGGACACAACCGCCTCGCATGCCGCGTGCCAGACACCTGTCGCCAGATCGGCGGAAAAAGCCGTTCCATAGGTTGGCCGCCCGCCATCCGCATCGGCGCAGACCGCACGCAGTAGCAAGCCGACCGCCGGAACCACGCGAAGGTGAACGCTCAGATTGCGCAGGTAGGTGTTCAGCCAGCGGGTCAGATCGCGCGGCAGCGCTGTTTCGGGCAACACTTGGTCGAACCCACGTGGTCCAAGCGCGTGTTCCAGACATTCAAGCGCGGCCCATAGCGCAGCGGCCTCATGCGTTGGTCCCGCTGCGGCCCCCTTCGACGTGATCTGCCCGTCGCTGCCCGGCGCACCCAGAGCAAGGGCATCACGTGGCAGAAAATGCGTGGCACCGTCCGATGAAATCAGGCTCTCGCGGGTTTCAGGCGAATCCGCGCTGTATTGCAGCGCATAACGTTCGATCGCCTCGAAACCCGAAAGCCGCGCGGCTTCGTCCCGGTTACGCGCAGTGCCGAAGGACACGCGATGTTTCATTGCGCCAGCGGGTGGCACTGTTCCGTTTCGCAAATTGATCATGCGAAAGGCGGTGTGGATCGGAGCACCTTTGGGAAATTCAGCAAAAGAAGGTCCGGAAATAAGCCCTGCGTTTTCGGCCAGTTCAATCAGCGCGTCGGTCATTTTTGTTTCCGGATAGGTATGTAACGAGTTATACAAATGGTTGTGGTTGTTAAGAAAGGACTTTTAGTATGGCTCGTTTGACTATTAATCCGAAATACACACTTAAGGATCTTGGGTGTGAAGTTTTGAACGCCGCCCGGAGCAACGCGCTGGGGTCGCCAGAAGATCGCGATGCGGCTGAGCAGAAGATACATGACATCCTTTCGGATGTCGGTAATCCTGCGGTGGAGTTCGTCTATGATTCCAAGGACAGGGTTCACATTGTCATCCCCGATCTGAGCGAAAAAGAGCCAGACCCAAATCCCGATCACCAGTCATGGTGCTGCAAGCTGGCCTATGAAGCGATGGGTGGCATTGTCGTTTATGGCTGTGGTTCCTGACCGCAGTGTCTGAACTTGTCTGAGGAGTTTATTTGAGTAAGGCAAAAACCAAGATATTCCTGACCGGTCCGTTTCAGGTGATTTGCGACGACGGCCAGGATGCAACACCACGCGGCACCAAGGCGAAAGCGCTTCTCGCCTTGGTGTTGTTGTCTAAAAATGCTGTTCGCAGCAGGGCCTGGCTGCAAGACAAGCTTTGGAGCAAAAGCTCACCCGCACAGGGTGCGGCATCGTTGCGCAAGGAACTTAGTGTCTTGACCAAGCATCTGGCCGGGTTCGGTCTGGGGTTTCTGGACATCGGGCGCGAGAATGTCTCCATCGACCTGAAAGCGCTTGAAATTGATTTGTTTGATGAACCGCTTCAACCGGATCGCGCCGAGCTTCTGGAAGGGTTGGATGTTGCAGACCCGGAATTTGAAGACTGGTTGGCCGTTGAACGGCAAGCTTATTGGGATGTTGGTTTTGATGAAAACGCGCCCGTTCCGGTTGGCGCGCGCTTTCCATCCCATTGGGGGCGCCAGAGACCAGCAATTGTTGTCGAGCCGTTTGAAGTAATTGGTGACGATAACAACATCAACGTGGCGGCGGCCTCGATCCGGGACGAATTGCTTTTCCTTTTGGGCACGTTGTCGGATGTCGTTGAATTGCGCGATGCGCGAAGACAGGAAGGGCCTGTCGACGGTTATATGCTAAGCGGCAGCGTGGTAGGGGCCGAAGGGCTGCGCGTGGCAGCACAATTGACGTCAACTGTGGATCAGGTGTGCCTGTGGACCGAACGTTTCCGGTTTCGGGAAAAGGATACGTTTGACGCCGTTGAAGAAATCGCAATGAAAGTTGTCGAAGCGCTTCAGTTGCGGCTGCGGGATGGTCACTGGTCCGATATCTGGTCAGCACACGCTACATCCACCGAAGTTTGGACGGCATTTCAGAATGGCCGCATTCAGGAAAGCCTTACGACCAAGGACGGCCTGTTTCGTGCCATCCGCCAGTATGAGGTCTGTTTGCGGCGCGATCCGGACTATCTGCCTGCGCGGATCGCTGTCGGATTCTGCCGCCTGGATCTGATCCGGTTGGGCATGGAAGATTCGCCGGAACAAACGCTGGCTCTGGTCGAGGCCGACTGCGCCATCATGCGTGAAAAACACCCGGCGGATCCCTATTGTGCCGCGCTCGAAGCGTTTACCCAAAATGTTGCTGGCCATACTGCCAAGGCTTGCCAGCTGATGCGCAAGGTTCTTGAGCGGTTCCACAGCAGCCCCGAATTGCTGGGCTATTATGGTGTCTTGTTGATGTATGACGACCGGCTTGAGGACGGAATAGCCACGTATCGGCAAGCTCTTGCGTTAACTCCGCACCCGCCGATCTGGATCGAGGCGAACTTGTCAATGACCCTTGCCCTCTCGGAAGACAAGGCAGCATGGCAGCACGCGCATAATGTCTTGCGAGTGGACCCCGGCAGCGTGCGGGCGCGGGTCGTGTTATGCATGTTGTCCGCTGCGGCAGGCAACCAGTCACTGGCACGTCGGCACGCCCGTCGCATCCTGGAATTGCAGCCCGGATTTACGGCCGAGCGCTGGGCCTGGCCCGGCTGTTTCAAAAACAGAAAATACTATGACGAAGGCGCGCGACTGTTGGCCGAAGCTGGTCTTTGATGGCGTTTATTTGTCTTCCAGCACTTTACGGGCGACGCGGAAACACTCCAATGCTTGCGGAACGCCGCAATAAATCCCGACCACGTGGATGATGGCGCGTATTTCTTCTTTGGTGACCCCGTTGGTGATGGCGCCGCGGCAGTGGATTTCCCATTCATGCATCTTTCCCAAAGCGCCGATCATGGATAGGTTCATCATCGACCGCGTTTTTGCGTCGATCACGTCATCCCCCCAGCCAAAACCCCAGCACCAGGCGGTCATGGCTTCCTGAAACGGGCGGGTGAAATCGTCAGCCGCTGCAAGGTTCTTTTCTACATACTCTGCGCCCAGTGTATTCTTCCGTTGTTCCAACCCTTTCAGGAACAGGTCTTCGTCAAATAAGTCGGCCATTGTGGGTCTCCGGTTTGTCAGCGTGTCAGGCGGTGTTTGTATGCAGGATCGTAGTGCGAAATTATCAACTGGTGCATCTGTTTTAACCGGTGTGGCTGGTCCACTATGTCGTTATACCTGCGTGGCTTTAGGCCAGGGCCGGTCGATTTCGCAAGGGTGCCATTCCTTGAGCATCAGCGTGGTTGATCTATCCGCTCAAGGGCAGGGCAAACAGGTTATGTCTGCCAAGGGCGGGTTTCATTCCACGGCCTCGCGCATCCATTGTTGCAACTTGGCGATTGAGTGTTCGGACATCACACCGCAACCCGGATCCAGCACCAGCGGGCCGGGGCGGTAACCGCGAGATCTGAGGCCGCGATGGACGGATTCCACAAGCCGGATGTCTTCTTCGACCGTTGTTTCCCTGTCCTGAACGGCCAGTTGCCGGATCACCGCGCTTTCCGAACCACCTTCAGTGTACCAACCGCGCCAGACGGTGCAGTGATCCGTGTCACTTGCGTGCCAGTGATATGTGTTCAGCACATTGCCCGGGTAGCACTGGAACGAAAACATAGGCCACAGGAACCAAGACTGGTAATCGCCCGCATGAGGCACCGACAGGTCGATAGGGTAAGTCATCTTGTCGAGACTTTGACATTCGGTCGTGTGGCGCAGCACGAAACCGCCGCCTGCATCGGGTTGGATGTCGTAGGTTTCGGGCTTGACGACACCTTCAGCAAAAGTCGGGTGGTTGGTCGGGCAGTGATAGCATTCCGAATAATTCTCGACGCTGACCTTCCAGTTGCAGTGTTCAGGGATCTCGACCCATTCCAGCGGCTCAAGCTCGTCGATATGTGGGACAAATGTACGGATTTCCTGCCGCACTCCGGGATACCAGTCATCCATCGGGGCTGCGTTTTCGTCGAGATTGACGAAGATGAACCCATTGAAGATTTCGGTCCGGACCGCCGTCAGGCAGATTGCACTGCGGTCAAATCCGGGGACGGATTTGATATTTGGACCCGCGCGCAGCTGGCCGGACAACTCGTAAGTCCACGCGTGGTAAGGGCAGACGACGACGCGGGTGTTTCCTGCGCCCGAGACCATTTCGTGCGCGCGGTGCTGGCAGACGTTATAGAAAGTGCGAATTTCGCCATCGCGTCCGCGAATGCAGAACAGGTTTTGCCCGGCGATCTCAAAAGCAAAGTAATCCCCTGTTTCCCGAACCTGCGCGACATGGCCTGCGAACTGCCATGTTCGGGCCAAAAGCCCCTGTATCTCCTTCTCGAAAATGGCGGGATCCGTATAGTAGCGCGCGTCCAGTGAATGGGTCAGGGGTACATTCATTCGGGTTCCTCCGCATAGATGCCAAGCTGATGGCGGCGACGATGGAAACGTTCGACCCGTTCGACGATCTCGTCGCTGGATACCGCGATCACGAAAGACAGCAGCGTTTCCAGCAGCGCGATGGTCGAAACGGATGATGGGAAAAACTGCGGCGTATCTGCTGCGACGACAAACCCGTGATGGGCGTTCCGGATCACAGGGCTGGCCGGGCTGTCTGAGATACCTATGACAGTCAGGCCCTGCTGACGTGCCAGTTTGACCGCCTCGATCACTTCGGTTCGGTAGGGATGACAGGTGATCGCAATCAGCACGTCCTGTTCATCCGCCCATGCCAGATCGTCTACCGGGGTTGAACCGGGGCGGGGGATTGCATGAAACTGCTTCATCCCGGTCGAAGCCAGATAGGTAAAGTTGCGCGCGTTGGAATTGTTGACGCCCACGCCGAGTGTGAAAATCTGGCGACAATTCCAGATAACTTCGGCAGCAGATTTCAGGCGGTTCGCGTCGATCCCTGCAAATGTTTCCTCGATATTCCGGATCGCGGCGCCGATCATATCGGCATACAGGCCGCCCAATTCACCGGATTTGCCGATGTCCTGAAGCCATCTGGCACGGTCTGGAAACGACACGCGCCCTTTTCGGATCGCGTCGCGAAAGGGTTCGCGAAAATCTTCGTACCCTTCAAACCCCACTTGCCGTGCCATGCGCACGAATGTGTTGGGTTTGACCTTTGCCGCCTCGGCAATTTCGCGCACGGTTGAGACCCCTACATCCGCAGGGTTTTCCAGAACGTAACGCGCGGCTTTCTGCGCCTCAGGGGTCAGGGCGTCCCACTCTTCGGTCAGGCGGTCCAGAACAGTGGATGATACATTTGTGTCATTCATGATTGACGATGGTACAAATGTGGAATTAGCCTGTCGAGCAGAAAAGCGACTCGGGAAGAGGAAAAATCATGTCCGGGAATGAACTGCCGTCACACGCACGCGTGGTCATCGTCGGAGGCGGCGTCATGGGCGTTGGTCTGGTCTACCATCTGGCCCATGAAGGCTGGGGCGAAGAGACTGTTCTGCTGGAAAAGGCCGAGCTGACCAGCGGCAGTACATGGCATGCGGCAGGGCAGATTACGCATTCAACCTCAAGCTTTGGTCTGGGCAAATGCGTCGATTACAACATCAGTTTGTATTCCGGCCTGCTTGAGGCCGAGACAGGTCAGCCTGTCACATGGCATGGCTGCGGCTCGTTCCGTCTCGCATATACCGAGGATGAGATGGATTGGCTGCGCCATACCCTGTCGGTGGGCCGGTCGCTGGGTTTCAATATCGAACTTGTCGGTCCCGAGAAGGTGGCTGAACTGCATCCGTTTTATAACCTCGAAGGTGTTCTGGGCGCGCTGCATACACCGGATGACGGGCATGTGGACCCGACCAATGTGACCATGGCGATGGCAGCCGGGGCACGCCAGAAGGGCGTGCGCATCTTCCGCAGCTGCCGGGCGACGAACATCACGCAGGGCGCAAACGGCGAATGGATTGTTGAGACCGAACAGGGCACCATCATCTGTGAGCATGTGGTGAACGCGGGCGGCACCTACGCGCGCCAGATGGGCGAATGGTCCGGGCTGCAACTGCCCATGACGTCAATGACGCACCATTATTTCGTGACTGAGCCAGTGCCCGAATTCCAGAACTTGGACAAGGAACTGCCGGTGATCCGCGATGACCGCAAAGTCTCGGGCTATATCCGGATGGAGCAGCAGCGCGGCCTGATCGGAATATACGAGAAAGAGAATCCGAACTCGGTCTGGCATGATCATTGCCCTTGGGAGTACGAGAACTGGTTGTTCGACGCGGATTATGACCGGGTAATGCCATGGCTTGAGGAAAGTCTGAACCGGATGCCGATTTTTTCCGAACTGGGCATTCAACGTGATGTGCATGGGGCGATATCACATCCGCCGGACGGCAACCCCTTGATCGGTCCTGCGCCGGGTGTGCGAAATTACTGGTGCTGTTGCGGGACGCAGATCGGCATCGGCTGGGGGCCGGGTCTGACCCGTGAACTGGCCCGCTGGATGGTGCATGGGGCTGCCGATATCTCGATGCGGGATTTCGATCCGCGCCGCTTTGGCAGCTATGCCAGCAAAGACTGGCAGGTGATCAAGGCCGAGGAAGATTATTGCTTACGTCACGAAATCCCGTTTCCACACTTCAATCGACTTGCAGGGCGTCCGATCAAGCCGTCGCCACTGTATGAGTTGTTGAAATCAAAAGGCGCGGTACATGAAGAGGTCTATGGCTTCGAACGCCCCCGCTGGTTCGCCCGCGATGGCGTGGAACAACGCGATCACTATTCCTTCCGCCGCACTCCTGCCGACGATATGGTCGCGACCGAGGTCAAAGCCGTGCGGGAACGTGTCGGGATCATGGATGTCACTGCCTTCACCAAAGTCGAAGTATCGGGGCCCGATGCTTATACTCTGCTGGATCGGTTGACTGCTAACAGGATGCCGCAAAAGGTTGGCTCGATCACACTGACCCATATGCTGAACCGCCGTGGCCGGATCGAGTTGGAGACTACGATTGTCCGCATGGCCGAAGACCGCTTCTATCTGGTCTGTGCTGCGTTCTTCGAACAGCGTTTGCTTGATCATTTGGCGCATCAGCGCAAGGGTGAAGATTTGCAGATCACCGCGCTGTCTTCTGATTGGTCTGCCTTGTCGCTGAACGGCCCCAGATCACGCGAAGTTCTGGCGCGCTGTACGGATACCGATCTGAGCAATGCCGGGTTCCGCTGGCTGTCGGCGCAAGAGGTCACGATTGCCGGTCATAAACTCTGGGCGTTTCGCATGTCTTATGCGGGTGAACTGGGTTGGGAGCTGCATATGCCCAACGCCGCCTGCCTTGATGTCTACAATGCGCTATGGGCTGCGGGCGAGGCGTATGGCATCGCAGACTATGGCAGTTTCGCCATGAACGTGATGCGGATGGAGAAGGGCTTCAAAGGGGCAGGTGAGCTGACCAACGAGGTCACGCTGGCCGAAGCTGACGCGCTGCGCTTTGCCCGTACGGGCAAGGACTACCTGGGCAGGGACAAGACGCTGAACGCCGATTTGCCATGGATATGTGCCTATCTGCAAATCGAGCCGGATGGCGAAATTGACGGCCATGGAGGCGAGGCGGTGATGCTGGACGGGCGTGTCATAGGCTCGACGGCTTCGGTCGCGTTCGGTCACACGGTCGGTAAGATATTGGCCTTTGCATACATCAAACCCGAAGCAGCAAAAGCGGGAAACGAATTGGAGGTCGTGATTCACGGCAAGCCGCGTCCGGCCCGAGTACTGGATAAGCCCGCCTACGATCCAGACAGCCTGCTGCCCCGCATAGACGCAGTAGTGGAGACCGCCTGATGAACCTGCCCACCACAATGAAAGCCATGGTCACGATGGGCCATGGAGGTTTAGAGCAGATAGTTTGGCACGATAACTGGCCGCGTCCTGAACCTGCGGAGGGTGAAGTGCTGATCAAGGTTGCGGCATGTGGGCTGAACAATACGGACGTCAACACGCGATCAGGTTGGTACTCCAAGACGGTCACAGCCGCGACGACCGGTGGTGCGTTTGAAGAGGTTGGCGAAGATGATCCCACCTGGGGCGGTAATCCGATCACCTTCCCGCGAATTCAAGGGGCCGATATCTGCGGGCATATCGTTGCCGTCGGCGAAGGTGTTGACCGGGGGCGTATTGGAGAGCGTGTTATCACGGATGGCTGGCTGCGCGACCCGGTGGAACCCGACAATATGGACAAGACTGGCTATTTCGGCTCGGAACGGGATGGCGGATTTGCCGAATACGCGACAACTCTGGCGGTGAACGCTGTGGCAATCACCTCGGACCTGACGGATGCTGAACTGGCAACTTTTTCCTGCTCTTACTCCACCGCCGAAGGCATGTTGACCCGTGCCAATGTGACCGGCGAGGATACGGTTTTGGTTCCAGGTGCTTCCGGCGGTGTGGGCGGCGCGCTTGTGCAACTGGCCAAACGGCGCGGTGCGCGGGTGATCGCGATGGCATCCGAATCCAAACACGCGGACGTGGCCAGACTTGGCCCCGACGTCATTCTGCCACGCGCACCTGCGAACCTGCGCAAGGTGCTGGGCTCGGAAAAGATCAGTGTGGTTGCCGATGTCGTGGGCGGGCCATACTGGCCGAACTTGATCGACATATTGGAACGGGGTGGCCGTTACACCTGTTCGGGCGCAATTGCAGGCCCGATCGTCGAACTTGATCTGCGCACATTCTACCTGCGCGACCTGACCTTCACCGGTTCGACCGTCATTGATCCTCAGGTCATGAAGAACCTCGTAACATACATCGAGGCTGGTGAGATCAAGCCAGCGCTTGCCGCGACATACCCGTTGGAGGATCTCCGAGATGCGCAAGCCGCGTTCATTGCGAAAGAGCACACCGGCAACATCGTGGTGATGCCATGACGCTTGACGATGTTCTTAAAGCTGCCCGGCAAATGCACCATGCGCATCCGGATCTGGCTGCGTTCGCGCCTTGGCCGGGTGATCTGACCCCGACGGGGTTGGATCCCGCACCCATTCTTGCAACGAGACTGGTGGCAGCCTTCGATCTTCTTGAAGACGCGCCAACCCGTGACCTGATCACGGCGGTCAAAGCGACGGCGCATCTGGCACATTGGAAACACACCTACACTGAAGACGAAGTTGGTGCGGATTTCCTGAACCGATACGGCTATTATGAGCTGTTCGGTCCAACCGGACATTTTCACTCGACCCTGCTGCGCGGCTACATCGCGTATTGGGGGGCTGGCCTGAATTACGATTGGCACAGCCATCAGGCCGAAGAACTCTACCTCGTTCTTGGCGGAGGTGCGTTGTTCAAGGTCGATGGGGACGAAACTTATATTGGTGCCAATCAAACGCGCTTGCACGCAAGTTGGCAAAGTCATGCCATGGTCACCACAGATCAGCCGATCCTGACCTATGTCCTGTGGCGCGGTG
Organism: Ruegeria sp. AF1; assembly: GCF_056542125.1. NCBI lineage: Bacteria > Pseudomonadati > Pseudomonadota > Alphaproteobacteria > Rhodobacterales > Roseobacteraceae > Ruegeria > Ruegeria sp. AF1. The sequence continues at coordinate 243,998 of NZ_JBQFZG010000003.1, read as the reverse complement.
AAGGCATGGGTGACTTGCCCCGGATGGATATCGCATGAAGATCAAAGCTATCACTGTATATCACATCGATCTCCCGCTTGAGCATCCATATTGGTTGTCTGGTGGGCGGCTGAAATTCGAAACCCTTGACGCGACACTCGTGAAAATCGAAACCGATGCGGGGTTTGTTGGCTGGGGTGAAGGGACCCCATGGGGCCATACCTATGTGCCCGCGCATGGACCGGGTATCCGCGCCGGAATTGAAACGATGGCGCCGTTCATTCTGGGCCTGGATCCGCGACGGGTTTTGGAGGTGGAACGGGCGATGGATCTTACCTTGCCCGGGCACCTTTATGCCAAAAGCCCAATTGATATGGCCTGCTGGGATATCGCGGGTCAGGCGGCGGGTGTGCCGATTGCCGATCTGATGGGGGGTGGATCGCGGACACCGCGCCCGATTGCGTCCTCGGTCGGGGCGAAATCCGTCGATGAAACGCGCGCGGTCATAGAGCGGTACCGCCAGCGGGGCTACATCGCCCATTCCGTGAAGATCGGTGGTGACGTTGAAAGGGACATCGCGCGTGTTCGCGATGTCGAGAGTATTCGGCGACCCGGCGAGATCGTTCTTTATGATGTCAATCGTGGCTGGACGCGTCAGCAAGCGTTGCGTGTGATGAGCACCTGCGCGGACCTTAATGTCATGTTCGAACAACCTTGTGAGACGCTGGATGACATTGCTGCAATCTCGGGGCTTCATTCGTCGCCCGTTTCAGTGGACGAAAGCCTTGTGACTTTACAGGATGCGGCCCGTATCGCCCGCGATGGTCTGGCTCCGATTTTCGGGATCAAGTTGAACCGCGTCGGCGGGCTGACCAAGGCTGCGCGCATGCGGGATATCGCGTTGGCCCATGGGATAGACATGTTCGTAATGGCCACTGGCGGTACGGTTCTGGCCGATACCGAAGCATTGCATCTGGCCGCGACCATCCCAGATAACAACTGCCTTGCCGTATGGGCCTGTCAGGACATGATCACGGTCGATATTGCCGGGGGACGTGGGCCTCGGAATGTTGATGGCCACTTGCACCTGCCAGAAGAGCCTGGACTTGGCGTTCATCCGGATGAAAGCACATTGGGTGATCCAGTGGGAGTATACGATTGAAAATCAACAAGATAACGCTCTGGTCTGTCGATCTGACAAGTCACGAAACGTACCACATGGCTGACGGCAAGACTTGTGCCACTGTGAAATCCCATATTCTGAGCCTTGAAACGGATACCGGTCACAGGGGATGGGGTGAGGTCTGCCCGATCCCGCATTACCTGCCGGCCTATGCGGATGGGGTGCCGGGAGCCATTGCTGAGATGGGGCCTGAAATCCTCGGGATCACTCCTTTTGGTATAGACGCCCCAATGCGCAAGCTGGACGGGCTATTGCAAGGGCATCAATACGCGAAATCAATCGTCGATATCGCGCTTTGGGACCTGTTCGGTCAGGCGGCAGGGTTGCCGGTTTATGCGGTGTTGGGTGGGCGAACGCAGGCAAATATGCCACTCTATCATTCAATTACTTGCATTGCACCGGACGAGATGGCGCGCATTGCCAAATCCGCTTTTCAAACCGGCATCCGCCAGTTTCAGGTCAAGCTGGGCGTCGAGGGAGATTGGCAGGCGGATGCCGAACGGTTGATCAAAGTGCGCGAAGCCGTGGGAACCGGGCCGTTGGTATATGGTGACTGGAATTGTGGGGCATCGCGCTTGCAGGCGACCCGAACCGGGCGTGCGGTGGCACATCTGGACGTGATGTTGGAACAGCCCGGCAAAACGCTGGAAGACTGTGCCGCTGTCCGTCAGGCTACCGGTCTTCCGATGAAAATCGACGAGAGTGCCTTTGATCTTGCCTCGCTTATGCGTGCGCATGAACTGGGGTGCATGGATGCAGTGGCGCTGAAACTTTCGAAATTCGGCGGATTGTCGGCAATGCGTCGTGCTCGGGATCTGACCGTGCATCTGGGCGCCGAGATATGCGCGGAATGCACATGGGGGTCTGATATTATTACTGCGGCTTCACTTCACTTTGCGGCGTCGACGCCGAAAGGTTCTCTGATGAACACGTGCGACTTGTCTTCTTACGTGGCCCCACATCTGTGTCCTGATGCACCAATTCGTGAAAACGGCCGGATTGCTCCGCCCGAAGGTCCGGGTTTAGGTGTTGTGCCGGACCTCGATATTCTCGGCACCCCAATTATGGAGATCGACTGAGATGCTGAAAATCCGAACACAATCCGAGTGGATTGCACGCGCGAATGACGTTCTGCCCGCCGGGGGGTTTGGCAACTTTGATCCCGAAATCATCATCGCCCGTGGTGAAGGCAGCCGAGTCTGGGACGAGGACGGCAACGAATATGTCGATTATCTGATCGGGTCGGGTCCGATGCTGCTGGGCCATGGCCACCCCGAGGTGATGGAAGCCGTATTGGAACAGCTGCCCAAGGGGATGACGTTTTTTGCAAACAACAGCAAGGGCATCGAACTGGCCGAAGCGATCATCGACGCCGTTCCCTGCTGCGAGCAGGTGCGCTTTGTCGCGTCGGGCGGCGAAGCCGACATGTATGCGATTCGCCTGGCGCGGGCTTATACCGGGCGCAGCAAGATCCTGAAGTTTGAAGGCGGTTATCACGGTATGAGCGCCGAGGCGCAGATGAGCCTTGCCCCAAGCCGCAGAGTCAATTTCCCGCAGGCAGTTCCCGACAGCGCCGGTATCCCCGACAGCGTGGCCGAGCAAATGCTGATCGCGCCCTTTAACGATCTGGAAGCCGTCGCTGCTTTGCTGGATGAAAATGACGACGTTGCCGCGATTATGGTCGAGCCTTTACAACGGATTATCCCGCCAATACCAGGATATTTGCAGGGCCTTCGAGCCCTGTGTGATCAACATGGTGTGCTGTTGATCTTTGATGAGATTGTCACCGGATTCCGGCTGGCTTATGGCGGGGCGCAGGAACGATACGGGGTCACACCGGATATCTGCACTTTGGGTAAGATCACGGGCGGTGGCTTCCCTCTGGCTGCGCTCGGTGCCAGCGTCGAGATCATGAAGCATTTCGATAAATCGAAGGTCGGGGAAGAAGGTTGGCTGATGCAGTTGGGGACCCTATCGGGGAATCCGGTCGCCTCGGCAGCTGGTCTGAAGACGATGGAGATTCTGCGGCGTGACGGCGCGTATGAGCGTTTGCGCGCAATTGGAAAACACTTGCAGCAGATTCAGTCGGACGCCTTGAATGAAGCGGGCATCGCGCATCGGATTTGCGGTGACGAGACTTTGTTTGACATCTATTTCACCAACGCTGAATGCCGTGATTATCGCAGTGCAAACCATGATGATCAACAGCGTAACGCCACTTACAATGCGGTGCTGCGCGCCCATGGAATCTTCAAGTCTCCGGGCAAGCTTTATCCGTCGCTGGCGATCACCGATGCGGATCTGGAACAGACCCGCCACGCTGTCCGTCACGCTGTTGATGCCATTTCCTGAAGGTTGGATGTATACAACGTAAACGGGTCGCCGTTGAATTCAACAGCGACCCGCTACCTTTGGAAGTCGGGGGTCAGCCTCGCCCCCTCGAATACTGATTAAATCACCGGCAATCTGAAAACTTTTCGATACTTTCGAGACTGACCCGACTTCCTCATCGGTATGTCACATTAATGCCTGAGATTCCTGGCAGCCACAGTGATCAAGTTCACACTGCCTCAATTTAATTTGATTTTTTCCAATCGAAAAAACCCGGACCCGCCTGTTCCAGCAGTTCCGCCGCCATCGCGCGGGCCATTTCCGGCCCGTCTTTGACAGCACCGGTCACATCTCTGTTCACGGTTTCCGATCCATCGGGGCGCAGGACTTCGCCGCGCAGCCTTAAGTTGTCTCCGTCCAGTTCTGCCAGACCGGCGATCGGAGTTTCGCAAGACCCGTCCAGCGCGGCCAGCAAGGTGCGTTCGGCGGCCAGCCGCCATCCTGTTTCCGCGTGATGAATCGCTTCAAGCATTTCAGCTGCGCGCATGTCGTTGCTGCGCCGTTCGATGCCAATGGTACCCTGTGCAATCGCGGGCAGCATGTCATCCGGAGAAATGGCGTTGGCTGGAACCTCGTCCATGTCCAGACGGCGAATGCCAGCCATGGCCAGAAAAGTGCAATCCGCGACCCCGGCTTCCAGTTTTTTCAGCCGCGTCTGCACGTTCCCGCGAAACTCGACCACTTTCAGATCCGGCCGCCGATTCAGCAGTTGTGCCCGGCGCCGCAAAGACGAGGTGCCCACAACGGCCCCTTCGGGCAGATCGTGGATTGAGTTAAGGCGCGGTGAGATGAAAGCGTCACGCACATCTTCGCGCGGGAGGAATGTGTCCAGAACCAGCCCTTCGGGCTGTTCAACAGGCATGTCTTTCGTTGAATGCACGGCGATATCGATTTCAGCGCGCAACATCGCCTCTTCGATTTCCTTGGTGAACAGGCCCTTGTTGCCGATTTCCTTCAGGGGACGATCCGCATCGATCATTGCGCGATTGTCGCCGGTTGTTTTGATCACGACGATTTCAAAGGCCGCTTCGGGCAGATCGAAAGCATCGCTCAGGCGTTGGCGGGTTTCATAGGCCTGAGCCAGAGCCAGCGGTGAACCACGGGTGCCAATTCTGAGGGGCGATGCGGGAGTGGGCAGGGTCAAAGTCATGTGCACAGCTTTAGTCGCGTCACATTGCCCTGACAATGGGGGCTGAGCTTGACAAATTGCCGCCGAAGGACGACCCGTTGCCAAAACCGGAAGATTGGGGGCGAATATGGCCGAGACAAAGAAGCTGCTGCGGGCGCTGGCGGGTGAAGTACAGGATGTGCCGCCAATCTGGATGATGCGCCAGGCGGGTCGGTATCTGCCGGAATACCGGGCCACCCGTGCCCAGGCCGGGGATTTTCTGTCTTTATGCTATAACCCGGAACTGGCCGCCGAAGTCACATTGCAGCCAATCCGGCGCTATGGGTTTGACGCTGCGATCCTGTTTGCCGATATCCTGCTGGTGCCGCAGGCGTTGGGTGCGGATCTGTGGTTTGTGACCGGCGAAGGCCCACGTTTGTCGACGATCACGCGGCAAGCCGAGTTTGACGCGCTGAAGCCGGTGGACGCGATTCATGAGACATTGTCGCCCGTTTATGAAACGGTTCGGTTCCTGTCGCGAGAATTGCCGTCTGAGACCGCGCTGATCGGGTTTGCCGGCGCGCCCTGGACGGTCGCGACCTACATGATCGCCGGGCGTGGAACACCCGATCAGGGACCAGCTCACGCTCTGCGAGAGAGCGATACTGCTTTATTCGAGGCGCTTCTGGATCGCATCACGGAGGCAACAATTGAGTATCTGTCAGCTCAGATCGACGCTGGGGCCGAGGTGGTCAAGATTTTCGACAGCTGGGCGGGTTCCCTGAAAGGTGACGCGTTTCGCAAATACGCGGTGGAACCGTGTCGTGTGATTACACAGGCCATCAAGGAGCGTCACCCCGGCATCCCGGTGATCGGTTTCCCGCGCGAGGCGGGGGAGGGGTATGTCGGGTTTGCCAAGACGACGGGTGTGGATTGCGTCGCGCTGGACAATTCGGTGTCGCCCGATTGGGCCGCCAGACATGTACAGATTGATGGTTGTGTACAGGGAAACCTGGCCTCGTCGCATATGGTGACCGGTGGGCAGGCTCTGGTGGATGAGACGCGGCGGATTGTCGAGGCGTTCTCTAAGGGACCGCACATCTTCAACCTGGGACATGGGATCACGCCGGATGCCGATCCTGAGAATGTTCAGCTGATGATCGATACGGTACGCGCGCAGTAAGCAGGTTAAAGGGGGCCAGCCCCCTTCTTGGCCTGAGGCCAATCCACCCCCCGGGATATTTTGGGCCAGATGAAGTACGGATCAGCGCAGGCCGTCGAGCTCTGCGAGGATCTCATTAGTATGCTCGCCGCGCTTGGGGCTGGGTTTCGGGGTCCAGTCATGGCCTGAAAACCGTGGGGCGGCGGCGGCCTGGAACGTGCCGTCAAAATCCTGCCAGCTGTTGCGATGGCGGTTCATCGGGTGTGAGCGGGCTTCGTCCGGGCTGAGGACAGGAGCAACGCAGGCATCTGTTCCGCGAAACAGGGCCTCCCAATGGTCGCGCGGTTGACTGGCGAAGATGTCGGTTAGACGGCGTGAAAGCGAAGGCCACAGAACACGGTCGTATTGCCGCTGAAACTCGGTATCGTTTGTGAGGCCCAGTAAGTTCAGAAACTGCTTATAGAATTTTGGTTCGAGGCATTGCACGGAAATAAAGCCGCCGCAGGCGCAGGCGTAGGTGCTGCTCCAGTGGGGACCGTCCAACAGGCTTTGACCCTGGGTTTCAGACAGGTTGCCGGTTTGGCGCATTGTCATAAGCAGGTTCATCATATGGGCTGAGCCGTCATAGATTGCCGCATCAACGACAGTACCTGCGCCAGTTCGCTGTGCATTGATCAGCCCGGCCAGAATGCCCGCCACAAGATACATGGCCCCACCGCCGATATCACCTACCAACGTTGGCGGGGTCTGCGGTGCATGGCCGGGATGCGAAGCATACCAGAGCGCACCGGACAGGGCGATGTAATTCAGGTCATGCCCCGCCGTGTCGGCCAGCGGGCTATCCTGCCCCCAGCCCGTCATGCGCCCGTAGACCAGTTTTGGATTGCGGGTCAGGCAGACATCCGGGCCGAGCCCCAGTTTTTCCATCACACCGGGACGGAATCCTTCGATCAGCGTATCGGCTGTGTCGATTAGGCGAAGCGCGATATCCAGATCATTGGCGTCCTTCAGATCAAGTGCGATGGATCTTTTGCCGCGGTCCAGCAGGGAACGTTCCGGCATACCCGGTGTTGCGGCGCCCCCTTTGCGGTGGATTGTTATCACGTCAGCGCCCAGATCTGCCAGTAACATGGCACCAAACGGGCCGGGGCCCAGACCTTCGAGTTCGACAACACGTATTCCGTTCAGCATCAGGGCCCTCCGTTCCCGGCAGAGTTTGCTGGCTGGTGTCGGGATTGCAAGCCGGATGATTGCCGACGAGGACGGTCTTCCTTTTGGCAGTTGTTCATCACATGGTACGGAATGGGCCTGTTATCCCTGTGTTCGGGGCGATAGGGTCTGGGCCAGAACGGGGAGCGGATATGACGACCATTTTATCCATCAGAGATCTGCGCAAATCTTACGCCGATGGATTCGAGGCGCTGAAAGGTGTGTCTCTGGACATTGAAGAAGGCGAAATTCTTGCGCTTCTGGGGCCGAATGGGGCGGGGAAAACCACTCTGATCTCGACGATCTGCGGAATAACCACGCCAACATCCGGTGCGGTTTCAGTCGGCGGGCACGACATTCAGTCGGATTATCGCGCAGCGCGCAGGATGATCGGGCTTGTCCCGCAAGAGATCGCGCTGGAACCGTTTGAAAAGGTCTGGAACACGGTTCGGTTGTCACGCGGGTTGTTTGGGCTGGGCAAAGACAACGCCCGGATAGAGGACATTCTGCGCAAGCTTTCGCTATGGGACAAGCGCAAGAACGCCATCAAGGAGCTGTCGGGCGGCATGAAACGCCGCGTGCTGATCGCCAAGGCTCTGGCGCATGAACCACGTGTTTTGTTTCTGGATGAACCGACGGCAGGTGTGGATGTCGAGCTGCGCAAGGATATGTGGGAAATCGTGGCCGAGCTGAAACGGGTTGGTGTCACCATCATTCTGACCACCCACTATATCGAAGAGGCCGAAGCCATCGCGGATCGCGTCGGCGTCATTGACAAGGGTGAATTGCTTTTGGTGCAGGACAAAGACACGCTTATGGCGCAGATGGGCAAAAAGCAGATTGTCGTCATGCTGACCGAGCCAATCGCCAAGATTCCCGATGATTTGGCCAACCACAATCTGACCCTCAATGGCGCCGGGGATAGCCTGATCTATACCTACGATACCCATGCGGATCGCACGGGGATAACGACCCTGTTGAATGACGTGTCGCAGGCCGGGCTGGTATTGCGCGATGTGCAGACACGGCAATCGAGCCTGGAAGAGATATTTGTCAATTTGGTATCCGGAGAGGCGGCATGAACTGGACCGCAATTGCTGCAATCTACCGGTTCGAAATGGCCCGCTTCTTTCGCACCCTGGCGCAAAGCTTCCTGTCGCCGGTTCTTTCCACTTCGCTGTATTTCGTGGTGTTTGGCACCGCCATCGGCAGTCGAATTCAGGAGGTCGAGGGCGTATCCTACGGCGCGTTCATCGTGCCGGGCTTGATCATGCTGTCTGTAGTGATGCTGTCGATCTCGAACGCGTCTTTCGGAATCTATTTTCCCAAGTTTCTGGGCACTATCTACGAGCTGTTGTCGGCGCCCGTGAATTTTATCGAAATCGTGATTGGGTATGTCGGTGCGGCGGCCACCAAAGCGCTGTTTGTGGGACTGGTCATTCTGGCCACGTCGACCTTCTTCGTCGACATACGGATCGAACACCCCTTTGCCATGGCGGCGTTCTTGATCCTGTCATGTCTCAGCTTCTCGTTGCTGGGGTTCATCATTGGCATATGGGCCAGTAATTTTGAACAGATGTCACTGGTGCCGCAGCTTGTGGTCACGCCACTTATCTTCCTTGGCGGTACGTTTTATTCAATCTCGATGCTGCCGCCTCTGTGGCAGACGATCACGTTGTTCAATCCGGTCGTCTATCTGATTTCGGGGTTTCGCTGGTCGTTTTTCGGGCTTGCGGATGTGCCCATTGCCCTGAGTTTGCTGGCCATCATAGCCTTTACTGGGGTGTGTCTGGCGGTCATTGGCTGGATCTTCAAAACCGGCTGGCGCATTCGCAGCTAACCCGCGCCGGGGCGTTGCATTTTTGCCCGTCGAGTGTGCGAATCTGGTTCACGTCGCGTTCAAGGTTCGAAGAGTCCCTTGTTTACGGGTTGGTGGCACTCTACATCGGCACCCATGAAGCTCAGCCTGCCGTTCGTCAAAAATCACCCCTGTGTGGCCATCGTCCGCCTGTCCGGCGCCATTGGAATGGCCGGGCGCGGATCTTTGAACGACGCCACGCTGGCGCCGGTTCTCGAGAAAGCCTTTCGCAAGGGAAAACCTGCGGCCGTGGCGCTTGAGATCAATTCACCGGGCGGATCCCCTGTCCAAAGTTCAATGATCGGTGCGCGCATTCGGCGTTTGTCCGAAGAACTGGACGTGCCGGTCATCGCTTTTGTCGAAGACGTCGCTGCATCCGGTGGGTATTGGCTGGCCGCCGCAGCGGATGAGATCTGGGCCGATGACAGTTCCGTACTGGGATCGATCGGTGTGATCTCGGCTGGATTTGGTGCGCATGTCTTTCTGGCGCGGCAAGGGTTTGAGCGGCGGGTCCATACCGCCGGGAAATCGAAGTCCATGCTCGATCCGTTTTCACCGGAAAAGAAAGAGGATGTGGCCCGCCTGCAAGGGTTGTTAGGTGATATCCACGAGAATTTCATTGCGCATGTCAAAGATCGGCGCGGGGACAAGCTGAATCAGGAAGCTGATCTGTTCACGGGCGAGGTTTGGCTGGCGCGACGCGCGCAGGAATTGGGGTTGATCGACGGCATCGCACATCTGAAGCCAAAGATGCAGGACCGTTTCGGCGACAAGGTCAAATTTCGCCGCTATGGCGTGAAAAAACCGATCTGGACCCGGTTTGGGGCCAGCTTGGCGCAGGACGCCATCGCAGGGTTAGAGGAGCGGGCAGCCTACGCGCGTTTCGGTTTGTGACGTGATCGTAAAGGCTGTCACTCTTTTTCTGATCGCAATGGGCGTATTGGCAATGTTCGGCAAGTTGCGGTTTCCCGGGCAGAAAAGGCTAAGCTCGGCAAAATGTCCGCGATGCGGTCGGTACCGCATCGGAAAGGGCCCCTGTGCCTGTGAAAAAGGAGGCCGGGCTTGATCACAACGTGGCTGCTGTCTGGTCTTGGCCTGTTGATCCTGTTGCTGGCAGGCGATGCCTTGGTGCGGGGCGCAGTGAACCTGAGCCTGCGTTTGGGTGTCCCAGCCCTGATCGTCAGCCTTACGATTGTGGCCTTCGGCACGTCAGCGCCCGAGTTGCTGATTGCTATCAGCGCCGTCAAGGAACACGCACCGGGTATCGCGCTGGGCAATGTTGTCGGATCAAACACGGCCAATATCCTGTTGGTTCTTGGTCTTCCAGCGATGCTGGCAACGATCCATACCAGCGAATGCGACAGCCGTAGGAACTATGCCTTCATGCTGATGGCGACGGCCCTGTTCATAGGGTTGGCGTTTTGTGGAACATTCACCGTCGTCAGCGGCCTGATCCTGCTGGCGGCTTTGGGCCTGGTTCTGACGAATGCCTTTCGTGAAGCAAAGGCGCACCGCAAGGCCTGTGGCAAAGCCTGTGCGGATGATGACGATCTAGACGGCCTGGAAGAAGCCGATCCTGACATGCCTTACTGGAAGGTATCGGTTTACCTGATCCTCGGGCTTGTGGGTCTTCCGATGGGGGCGCACCTGCTGGTGGAAAATGCGACGGTCATCGCCCGGAACTATGGTGTCAGTGAAACGGTTATCGGTCTGACCTTGATTGCGGTCGGAACGTCATTGCCCGAATTGGCAACGACTGTCATGGCCGCTTTGCGCCGGCAGGCTGATGTGGCCCTAGGCAACGTGATTGGCTCAAACATGTTCAATCTTCTGGCCATTATCGGGATCGCAACCTGGTTCGGGCGTATCCCGGTCGATCCCGGTTTCCTGCATTTTGACCTTTGGGTCATGTTGGGCGCATCACTGCTTCTGGTTCCCTTTGTTGTCTTCAAGCAGGATATCTCTCGCGTTTGGGGTCTGGTGCTGACCCTCCTTTATGCGCTTTATGTCACTGTATTGCTGGTGTGATCTGACGAAACGAGGTGAAGCATGACCCGAGCTTTAGTGACCGGTGCCGGTATTCGTCTGGGTCGGGCCATGGCGCTTTATCTGGCGGGTCGTGGATATGATGTCGCCGTTCATTTTGCGTCCTCAGAACGCCCCGCGCACGAGACCGTGGCGGAGGTACAGGCATTGGATCGACGGTCGGTGGCATTGCAGGCCGATCTGCTGGACGAGGCACAGGTGCAGGACCTGCTGCCCAAAGCAGCCGAGGCTCTGGGTGGGCCGATCACCTGTCTGGTAAACAACGCATCGATCTTTGAATATGACAGCGTTCACACAGCGACCCGCCAAAGCTGGGACCGCCATCTCGACAGCAATCTGCGCGCACCGTTCGTTTTGACCCAAGCCATGGCCGGGCAGGGGCTGGTCCCGGATACAGACGAAAACGGTGAACCCCTTGCGACCGGTCTGATCATCAACATGGTGGACATGCGCGTACGCAAGCTGACACCCGAGTTCATGTCTTACACCATCGCCAAAATGGGGTTATGGACGCTGACCCGTACCTCGGCACAGGCGCTGTCCCCGGCAATCCGAGTCAATGCCATTGGGCCCGGACCGACGGTACAGGGGCATCGTCAAAGCGCCGAGCATTTCCAGGCGCAAAGATCGAATACGGTTCTGGAACGCGGGTCAAATCCATCGGATATCACCGCCGCCATGGGGTATTTTCTGGATGCGCACGCGGTAACGGGACAACTTATTTGCGTGGATGGCGGTCAGCACCTTGGGTGGAAAACGCCGGATGTTCTGGGAGTTGAATAAGCAATATCGCTGCAAGTTTTGCACCGCGCACGTTTGTGTTACCCGCGTGTTACAAAAATGTCTTTTTTTTCATACACTTGCTAAATGTGTGAAAAAATATTGTTAAAAATCAATATCTTGAAAATGTGCCTATTTTTTGTGCATGTTAATGAAGTGGTAATGAAACAAGGGAAATTCTATGGCTGTGAAAACTTATCTTCACACTTATCCACAGGAATCGTGGATTTGTTTTCTCTTGATCTGAGGCCCGCAAGATTGCAGCCAGTAAAAGAGAATCATATCGGAATCCCATGACTACCCACAGTGAATCGTCCCTGACCGGTTATGCCTGCATTCAGCGCTACGCAAAGACGCTGGACAGCTCACCCGGGGTGTACCGGATGCTGGATGCCGACAGTCGGGTTTTATACGTGGGTAAGGCGCGAAACCTGAAGGCGCGGGTGTCGAACTATACAAGGCCGGGTCATTCGGGCCGGATCGAGAAGATGATCGCTTCGACCGCTTCGATGATGTTTCTGACCACAAGAACTGAAACCGAGGCGCTGCTGCTGGAGCAGAACCTGATCAAGCAGCTTAAACCGAAATACAATGTGCTGCTGCGGGACGACAAAAGCTTTCCGAATATCCTGGTCGCCAAGGATCATGAGTTTCCGCAGATCAAGAAACACCGTGGGGCCAAGAAGGAGAAGGGCGCCTATTTCGGACCATTTGCCAGCGCGGGTGCTGTAAACCGCACATTGAACCAGCTGCAAAAGGCATTCCTGCTGCGCAACTGTTCGGATTCCATGTTCGACAGCCGCACGCGGCCCTGTCTGCTTTATCAGATCAAACGGTGCTCGGGGCCCTGTGTCGGTTTGATTTCGGAACAGGATTACAGTGAAAGCGTGAAGGATGCAGAACGTTTCCTGTCGGGGCGCTCGACCAAGGTTCAGGAGGAACTGGCCGAACAGATGATGGCTGCGTCCGAGGCCATGGAGTTCGAACGCGCCGCCGGTCTGCGCGACCGTATCCGGGCGCTGACGCAGGTACAGACCGCACAAGGCATCAACCCTCGTGGTGTGACCGAAGCAGATGTGATCGGCCTTTATATGGACAGCGGGCAAGCCTGTGTTCAGGTGTTCTTCATCCGTGCCAACCAGAACTGGGGCAACAAGGATTTTTACCCGCGTGTAGGACCAGATGTATCTCCGGCCGAGGTGATGGAAGCTTTCCTTGGCCAGTTCTACGACAACAAGGAACCACCACGGCAGTTGATTTTGTCGGACGGGATCGAAAACGCCGATCTGATGCAGGAAGCTTTGACGGAAAAAGCCGGTCGTAAGATCGAGCTTCTCGTGCCGCAGCGCGGGGAAAAACAGGAACTGGTTGCAGGTGCATTGCGCAATGCGCGAGAGTCTCTGGCCCGGCGCATGTCGGAAAGCGCGACACAGGCCAAGTTGTTGCGCGGTGTGGCCGAAGCATTTGATCTGGACGGCCCGCCCGGTCGGATCGAGGTCTACGACAACTCTCACATTCAGGGTACCAACGCTGTTGGCGGCATGATCGTGGCAGGGCCCGACGGGTTCATGAAGAACGCCTATCGCAAGTTCAACATTCGTGGCGATGACCTGACCCCGGGTGACGATTTCGGCATGATGAAAGAGGTTCTGAACCGTCGCTTCACCCGCCTGCAAAAAGAAGACCCGGATCGGGATAAGGGGCTTTGGCCCGACCTGCTGCTGATCGATGGCGGTGCCGGGCAGGTCAGCGCTGTGCACGAGATCATGCAGGCTCACGGGGTCGAAGACATTCCGATGGTCGGTGTTGCCAAAGGGGTCGACCGTGACCACGGCAAGGAAGAGTTTCACCGGATCGGTCAGCGCCCCTTTGCGCTGAAACGCAACGATCCCGTCTTGTACTTTATTCAACGGCTAAGGGACGAGGCGCACCGTTTTGCCATTGGCACCCACCGTGCGAAACGCGCCAAGGCCGTTGGTGCCACGCCGCTGGATGAAATCCCAGGTGTCGGGGCAGCACGCAAGCGCGCCTTGCTGACTCACTTCGGCAGCGCCAAAGCGGTAAGCCGGGCCAATCTGGCGGACCTGAAAGCGGTCGAGGGGATCTCGGCCGGGTTGGCTCAGAAAGTCTATGATTTCTTCCACGACAAGGGTTAGACCTGTCGCCCCCGCCACAGGATATAGAGGCCCGAGGCTACAATAAGCGCGCTGCCGACCCACATGGTACGGTTCAGGCTTTCGCCGAACAGGGCGATACCCAACCCAATACCGAACAGCAGTCGGGTATAGCGGAACGGGGTTACGGCAGACACTTCTCCCGTGCGCATCGCGTTCATGAGCGAGGCATAGGCCATGACGCCCATCAGAACCGCGCCCGTCAGATGCAGGCTGGTGTGCAGGCCAACCGGTGTCATGGGCAGGCCTTCCCACACTTGATAGGCAACGCCCGCGAAGATAATGCTGAGGAAACCATAAAACCCTAGAACTTCGGTTCCAAGCGTGGCAGGGGCCGCGCGGCTGGCCAGATCGCGCCCTGCGAACCCTAACATACCCAGCACGGCCAGTATCGACAGCAGCGAAAAACTGTTTCCAGTGGGTTGCAGAATAATGACGACGCCGATCATACCGACAAAAATTGCGCTCCATCGCCGCCAACCAACCGTTTCACCAAAGAACAACGCCGCGCCTGCGACCACAACTAACGGCGTCGCTTGCAGGATCACCGTGGCCGAGGACAAGGGCGTCAATGCGATGGCGAGCACATAGAACAGCCGACCAAAGACTTCGAACAGCACCCGAACTTTCATCGGGCGGGAAAGAACGTCTGGGTGCATCAGGCGTTTTCCACGAGCTGACGCCAGCGCGGCAAAGATAACGGACCCGCCCGTCCCGAACAGCACCATTACCTGCCAGATCGGAAGCGCGGTCGAAGCTGCTTTCAGCAACGCATCCTCCAGCGCAAAGCCCGCCATTGCGGCCACCATCCACAGGCTGCCGACCATGTTCGACCGGGCGTCGGTTTGAATATGCGCTGTCATCCTGTACGTTCCGCTTTGCAGTTGACGGGCAATCTGACCGCAAAGACGTGAAACGCCAAGTGCACAAGGTCCAAAGCGTCGGACCTGCGGCGCTTTGACCAAGCTGTTGTGAGTGATGTAGTTTTTTACCAGTTTGTCTTTTCTGTCTTGAACCGGCGATATAGGGTCCAAGCCATGAAGTGGAATTTGCCCAATATCCTGACGGTTCTACGCCTGCTGGCTGCGCCCGGTCTGGCCGTTATGTTTTTGTACTTCACGCGGCCCTATGCGGACTGGTTCGCTTTGATCCTGTTCCTGTCGGCGGCGATCACCGATTGGTTTGATGGCTATCTGGCCCGTGCGTGGAAACAGGAAACCAAGATGGGTGCGATGCTGGACCCTATTGCCGACAAGGCAATGGTGGTGATCGCGCTGATGATTCTGGTTGGCTATTCGACCGAACACTGGACGCCATGGCTCGTGCTACCCGCCACCGTAATCTTGTTCCGCGAGGTTTTTGTCTCGGGCCTGCGCGAATATCTGGGCGATGTTGCGGGGACGCTGAAGGTTACAAAGCTGGCTAAGTGGAAAACAACAGCGCAGATGATCGCCATTGCCGTGCTGTTCTCGCAGGGTATCTTTGAACACTATGCTGTGATGGCGAGTTTCGGCATGGACGCTGCGCTGGTAGAACAGGTCATCGCGGGCCAGGTTGAAGATGTGAACCACCTGCGCTGGAACATCCATGGCATGTTTTGGGCGGGCCAGATCGGGCTGTGGTTGCTGTGGATTGCGGCGACGCTGACATTGATCACCGGCTATGATTACCTACGTAAAGCCATGCCACATCTGAAGGAGATCTAAGGGATGGATGTGCTGTATTTTGCATGGGTTCGCGAGCGTATCGGCTTGCCAAAGGAAAAGGTCGAGACGCAGGCAGTCACAGTCAATGACCTGGTGGCCGAGTTGAGCGCGCGGGAAGATCGCTATGCCGCGGCATTTGCCGATTTGTCCGCCCTGCGCGTTGCACTGGATCAGGAGTTGTCGGATTTCGACGCCTCGCTGTCGGGCGTTCGGGAAGTGGCATTTTTTCCACCAATGACAGGCGGCTGACCCATGCGGATCGCTGTTCAGCAGGAAGCATTCGATCTGGGGGCCGAGGCCAATGCTTTTGCCGCCGGGGATGATGCCAACGGAGCCATTGTCACCTTCACTGGCGTTGTGCGCGACTTGGCAAGCGGTGATCTGGACGTGATGGAGATTGAATACTATCCGGGTATGACGGAACGGGCCCTGACCAAGATTGCCCGGGAAGCCAAGGAGCGGTGGTCATTGGGTGACGTCCTGGTGATTCACCGTCATGGCCGACTGGCCCCGGGGGACAGGATCATGATGGTGGCCACCGCTGCGCCGCATCGTAAAGATGCGTTTGAGGCAGCGGAATACTTGATGGATTATCTGAAGTCTCGCGCACCCTTCTGGAAGAAGGAAATCACCCACTCTGGTGCGGAATGGGTCGCAGCCAAAGACGAAGACGAAGACGCGCTGACCCGGTGGTAGTACTTAGCGACCGTTTATTCTTGCAAACTTCGGCGACGGCGCAAGGTCGTGCGCTTAATCCGCGTTGTTGATCCGTCCGCGCAGTTCTTCGGCCTCCTGACGCGCGGCCCGCAGGCCATCCATTGCGGCTGCCAGCTCGGCCTCTGTCTGGGTTAGCTGGTTCGTCAATTCGGCCTCACGTTGCTGCAAATAGGTGATGGCCTGATCGCGGGTTTCCTCGGCCTCGTGCAACTCCTGACTCATCCGGTCCAGATCAGCGACATCGCTTTGACTTACGCGGGACAGGCGGTGCGCCAGCCAGTTGGCAAACCAGCCCATGCAGAAGGCCGCGAACAGGATAATGGCAGTGACAATGACGAATTCTGTTCTGTTCAACTTACTGGTCCCCTGCATCCGCATCAGGTGCGGTCGTGTCGGTTTGGTCCTCTGCGGATGTCGCAGCCTCGGTCTCAAGCGCTTCAAGCCCTGTTTTGGTACTTGCAACAGGCTCAGGGCGGATCAGACGGAACTCGATCCGGCGGTTTTCTTCCCGGCCCTCTTCTGTGTCGTTGTCAGCGATGGGTTGCGTTTCCCCATATCCCACAGCGGTGTAGCTGCTGGTAGGAATGCGCCGCCCGCGCAATTCGTTCAGAATGGATTGTGCCCGCGCCTGGCTGAGTTGTTGGTTCATCTCTTCCCGGCCCTGACTGTCAGTGTGGCCCTGAATCTCCATACGGATTGGACCGCAGTCGCGCAGGATATCCGCAATCTGGTTCACCACATCGCGCGAGTCTGATGCAATCGTGGCCGATCCGGGCTCAAAGGCGATCTTACCGGTGGCCTGAATTTCGGCGATCTGGGCCTCGCAGACTTCCGGGTCGGGCAGGGCGTCCTCGGGTTCCGGTGGGGGCTGATAGGTGATGGTCAGGGTGTATTCCTGCCCCTCGCCCAGCTTGTCGGACAGTTGACCTGCGATACGGGCCTTGGCGTCTTCTTCGTGGCTGAGGCCGATCAGTTCGACCGTATCGGGTGTTACGGTCAATACGCCGTTGTGGAGCTGACCCAAAGCCTCCAGACCGGCCAGTACACGTACTGGCCAGTCCGCCGGAAGATCCGAAACGATGCGGGTGGCAGTATACACCTGATCGGACCCAAAGGCCGCGCGCGCGTAGCTGTCGACCATGTCGCGCAGAGTTTCATCACCCAGCCGTCCGCGCAATTGCACCAGCCCTTCAGGGCTGCGGGTGGCCGAGAACTCGACCGGGCCGTTTGCGTTCGTTGTTTCAGGCTCTGGCAAAACGGCGTGCAGTGCGAAAACCGCAGGCAGCTCGGTTTCAAGCTCGCCCACAACCCGGTCGAACACCGTAGGATCGGTGCCCTCGGCAGCAATCAGGGTAATGTCTGCGTCGGAAATGGTGACCGAACCCTGGCCGATCCTGAACAGCGCCTGAATGCTTTTCTCGGCTGCTTCTGGCCAGCGTGGCGATGGTTCGCCCAAGGCGACGGTGCAGGAATAAGACCCCGTCAACCCCGCGTTCTTCGCGGCGGCCACGATACGGTCACGTGCCTTCTCATCCTGGGCGGAACAGGCGTCAAAATGCCCACCTCCTTCGTCGATCAGGTAACGCAAAGTAAAAGGCGTGACGACCGGGCGAGGTGCTGAAATTGCCAGCCCAACCCGCAGGCTGGGCGGTGCCGTACGGGTCAGGTCGCGTTCCAGTTTTTGTTTTTCTTGCTGACTGTTGGCAATTGCCGTGATCCTGACCAAATCCGGGTTGGCGGAAATTTTGGCGCGGGGCAGGTGGGTTAGGGCCTCTAACGCGTAAGAAATTGCGGCATCCCATCCTTTGGGCTTTGGATAATCCGCTGTTTCCATCAGGTCCGACACGGCAACGGATCTGTCCAGATTGCCCAGCCGTTGGATCAGCTTGTCCCTGTTCTCACTGGCCGGGATCAGACCAATCACCGAGATTCCACTGTCATTGCGCAGGATTTCTACCGAAAAGCGCGGTGCTGCGAGGGCAGAAGTTGCGATAACCTCCATTTCATCGATTACGCGAGATGTATCAACTTCGGTTCCCGCGGCGGTCAGAGCGTTAAAGCGGGTCGCCTCATCTGGCGCTGTACCGGTCAGGACCACCCGCAAACCATCGGCCTCGACCTCGGCCCAATCATGTCCTTTTAGGTCCAGCGAGCGCCGTACAGCCAGTTCTGATGATTCTTCGATCTCGGTAACGGCATAGCTGGCTGCCAGAAGCGACAGGCCTGCTGATACGAGAAAGATCAGGGAAACAGCGATAAAATACGGCAGACGCATGTTTGGGTTTGGCACTCCTCAGGCGTTTGCGCCGATCTTTACAGGCCCCGTACAGCGGGTGCAATCAGAGCAGCAAGGCGACGCAGAGGAAGATCAGCGGAATAAAGCCGGTATCGCGGTTGGCCCGAAACAGCAGCAGTAGTTTGGCGTTGTCTTCGGTATCTAGCCCGCGCAATTGCCACATCATGTGCCAGCCCATGGCCCAGGGACCGCAAAGCGCGATCCCCAACGCCAGAATCGACGCGTCAGGCACCCCGGCATCAATAATGGCCAGCCCCATCAGCGATACTGTTGCGACCAGAAAATACTTCAGCCATTTCGCCGTGTCGGTGCCGAACAGGCGCGCGGTGGATTTGATGCCGACCAGTTCATCATCCTCGGTATCCTGATGTGCATAGATCGTGTCATAGAACAGGGTCCACGCGATGCCGGACAGGTACAGTGTGACAGCAGGCCAGCCGAGCGACCCGCTATGCGCCGTCCAGGCCAGCAATGCGCCCCAGTTGAAGGCCAGACCCAGAAAAACCTGAGGCCACCAGGTAAACCGCTTGGCAAACGGATAAACGGTCACCGGCAGCAAAGATAACACACCCATGGCAATGGCCGCCTGATTGAAGCTGAGCAGAATGCCAAGCGCCAGAAGACTTTGCAGGATCATCCAGGCCGCAGCTTGCCGGACACTGACTTGCCCCGACGGTATCGGGCGTGATCGTGTGCGTTCAACCTGTGCGTCGAATTCCCGGTCTGTAATGTCATTCCACGTGCAACCGGCACCTCGCATCAAAAAGGCTCCGAATGCGCAGCCTAGGGCAATCCACAGATCTTCCCAACGCGGTTGGCCGTCATGCAGGATGGCCAGCGCCAGCCCCCACCAACATGGAAGCAGCAACAGCCATGTGCCGATGGGCCGGTCCGCGCGGCTGAGGCGCAGATACGGACGGGCAAAGGCTGGGGCATGGGTGTCGACCCAATTGCCGGTGACGGCATCGGCGACTTGACCATCTGGTGTTGGGGCATTGCCTTGCATATGTAGGTCTCATGAGTGCGAAAATCAGACTGTATGTAGAGCAGCCCTTGGGTCAGGGGCAATCGGTTCCTTTGACACGCGATCAGGCGCACTATCTGTTTGGCGTCATGCGACTGCCGGTTGGCGGAGCAGTGGCGCTATTTAACGGCAAAGATGGAGAGTGGCTAGCCGAGGTGGCTGAGTCCGGAAAACGTGGCGGCGCTCTGACCTGTATCAGGCAGACCAAACCTTTGCAGCTGCCCCCCGATCTGTGGTTCCTGTTTGCGCCGATCAAAAAGGCGCGCACCGATTTCATTGTTGAAAAAGCCGCTGAAATGGGCGCGGCTCGCATCCTGCCAGTTCAGACCGAATTCACCAACGCAGACCGTATCCGGCAAGACCGGCTTCAGGCTCATGCAATCGAAGCCGCTGAACAATGCGGAGGAACCTACGTGCCCGAAGTGGCAGACCTTCAGCGGCTGGACCGTGTGCTGAAGACCTGGCCTGAAGGTCGGCAGTTGATGTTCTGCAACGAAGCCGAGGTCGGCTCGGCCTTGCGGCTGGCAGCGAATGAAAAAGGGCGCCCCTGGGCTATTCTCATCGGCCCGGAAGGCGGGTTTTCCAACGCTGAGCGCGCACGGCTATCGGCTTTGCCCTATGCGCATGTGGTCAGTCTTGGCCCGCGTATTCTGCGGGCGGATACAGCGGCGGTGGCCGCGTTGACCATGTGGCAGCAGGCATTGGGAGATTGGTCGTGATTCGCGAGGCGGTTCAATCGGATGCCCCGGCGCTTGAGAGGTTTCTGGCCCGCTACCCTGACAGTTCAATGTTCTTGCGTGGCAATTTGGCGGCTCATGGGGTGGGGTTGAATGCGAATGAATATTCCAGCCGCTACTTCATCTGGGGTGAGGATCAGGTTCAGGGTGTCTTCGGGCTCAGCAAGAAGGGCTATCTGATGGTTCAATTGCCCAACGCTGAAACCGAAGCTGCCGAGTGGTTCGCTCGGATGATCGAAGGCGAAACCGTTTTGGGTATGACGGGGGATGCACCTCAGGTCGAGTTGACGTTGGGCGCTCTGGGATTGGGGAAGGCGAAGTACCGGTTGAATCACGATGAACCGCTTTATCGACGTGACCTGCGCGGTCTGACTGAGGTACCTGTTCCTTATCGCGCTTTGCGCGCCGAGGATCGAGCAAGGCTGCACACTTGGTTTGCGGATTACATCGAGGATACCGGACAAGCCGCAGGCGAAGAGGCGCGTGAGCTTGCCGCAGAGCGCGTCGAGGCGGAAATGACCGCAGGCAGGGCGATTGTCCTGATGGAAGGCGACGCGCCGGTTGCCATGGCGTCTGTAAATGCCAGGGTTCACGACCAAGTTCAGGTCGGTGGTGTTTTTGTTCCACGTAAAAACAGAAACCGTGGCCTGGGTCGACGGGTCACGACCGCATTGATGCAGAAAGCAAAATCCGAGGGCGCGGCGGCCGCGATCCTGTTTGCGAACAACGCACCTGCCGCCCGTGCCTATGAGGCGATCGGGTTCCAACAGGTGGGCTGGTACAAGGTCGCTTTGCTTCAGGAACCGCAAAGGGTGCTCTCATGAGTTTCATCCGACCCGAAGCAAAACTGGCGCTTTGGCGTTGGCGCGAGGTTCTGGTCGCGGCTTTTGTCCTGATCCTTGGTCTGAGCTGGATCAGCGGGCCGGGTGGGCTGTTGGCCTGGGTAGGCTGGTTTCTGATTGTCGTGTCAGCGGCTTTGGCTGTGATCGGCATTCAGCGCGCGCGTTTCAGAACAGGGGCGGGTGGGCAAGGTGTCGTGACGATTGATGAAGGCCAGATCACTTATCTGGGTCCCTTGGATGGCGGCATCGTCGCGTCCCGCGAAATTGAGCGTCTGGCCCTTGACCCGACCTCCGACCCCGCACATTGGGTTCTGGATCAGCCGGGCCAGCCAGCGCTTCACATTCCTGTGAATGCAGAAGGAGCCGAGGCGTTGTTCGACGTATTCTCAAACCTGCCGGGCCTCAAAACCGAGCAAATGCTGTCGGAACTCAACGGCAAATCGCAGCATCCGGTCGTTATCTGGGAACGTACACCGTCGCGCCCGGCGCATTTGCCGTTGCATTGACACTGGCGCCATTTACGACCACCACTTGACCTTCAAAACAGACACAGCAGGATCGGAGCACGGTTCATGTCCATCCCTCAGTCCGGCGGCGGTCCGATCGAACGCCATGAACAACTGGCCGAATATCTGGAATCGGGTTGCAAACCCAAGCAAGATTGGCGCATCGGCACCGAGCATGAGAAATTCGGCTATTGCAAGGACACGCTGAAACCTCTGCCTTTTGAAGGAAAGCGATCCATTGTCGCCGTGTTGGAGGGGTTGCGGGATCGCCACGGCTGGGGAGAGGTCCGTGAATCCGGTCATCTGATCGGTCTGGAAAAGGACGGCGCAAATGTCAGCCTTGAACCGGGTGGCGCGCTGGAGCTGTCGGGCGCCCCTCTGGAGACGATCCATGAAACCTGCGATGAGGTGAACACTCACCTGCGCGAGGTGAAGGATATCGCCGATGAGATCGGCGTGGGATTCATCGGTCTGGGCGCGGCGCCGATCTGGACGCATGACCAGATGCCGCTGATGCCCAAGGGGCGGTATCGGCTGATGAACGATTATATGGAAAAAGTCGGCACCATGGGCCGCGCCATGATGCGGCGGACGTGTACCGTTCAGGTCAATATCGACTTCGGGTCCGAGGCCGACATGGTACAGAAACTGCGCGTGGCGCTGGCGTTGCAGCCGGTGGCGACGGCGCTGTTTGCCAATTCTCCGTTCTTCGAAGGCAAGGTGAACGGCCAGAAAAGCTGGCGCAGCCATATCTGGAGACATCTGGACGATGCGCGCACGGGCATGTTGCCCTTCGTGTTCGAGGATGGCTTTGGATTCGAACGCTATGTCCAATACGCGCTCGATGTTCCGATGTATTTTGTCTACCGCAATGGTCAGTACATCAACGCGCTGGGTATGTCGTTCCGCGATTTCCTCAAGGGTGAATTGCCTGCATTGCCGGGAGAAACGCCGACCCTGTCGGATTGGGCCGATCACCTGACGACGGCCTTCCCCGAGGCGCGGATCAAGAAGTTCATGGAGATGCGCGGTGCGGATGGTGGCCCTTGGCGACGGCTTTGCGCCTTGCCGGCCTTCTGGGTTGGGCTCACCTATGACCAAACCGCGCTGGATGCAGCGTGGGATCTGGTCAAGGGCTGGGATGCTGAAACGCGCGAGGGGCTGCGTGTTGCGGCGGCTAAAGACGGGCTTCAGGCGCAGGTTGGCAACGTCAACATGCATGATCTGGCGCGTGAAGTCGTGGCGATCTCCGAGGCGGGCCTGAAAGCCCGCGCGCGCCCCGGTGCTGGTGGGCTGGTCCCGGATGAGACGCATTTCCTGAACGCGTTGAAGGAAAGCATCGACACCGGCAAGGTTCCGGCAGATGAGTTGCTGGAACACTACAATGGCGACTGGAATGGAGACCTGACCCGGATTTATCCCGAATACAGCTATTGATGCGCACCGTCCCGCTTGCATTCGCGGGGCGGGGCCGATAGCAGGTTCTCGACCAAATTCAGAGGGCCGTCATGGACGATCTTAAGGCAAAGTATCTGGGCCAAATCGCCGAGGCAGGCGACGAAAACGCGCTTGAGGCGATCCGCGTCGCGGCTGTTGGCAAAAAAGGCGAGGTCGCGTTGAAGATGCGCGAGCTGGGCAAGATGACGCCCGAGGAACGTCAGGTCGCAGGCCCGGCGCTGAATGCCCTGAAGGATGAGATCAACTCGGCGCTGTCCGCCAAAAAAGCCGCGCTGGCCGATGTTGCACTGGATGAGCGCCTGCGGACCGAATGGCTGGACGTCACCCTGCCGACCCGCCCGCGCCGTCAGGGGTCAATCCACCCGATCAGCCAGGCGACCGAGGAACTGACCGCGATCTTTGCTGAACTGGGCTTCTCGGTGGCCGAAGGGCCGCGTGTTGAAGACGACTGGTACAATTTCGACGCGCTGAACATCCCCGGTCACCACCCCGCACGGGCCGAGATGGACACGTTCTATATGCACCGCGCCGAGGGTGATAACCGCCCGCCGCATGTGCTGCGCACCCATACCTCGCCTGTCCAGATTCGCTCGATGGAGAAACAGGGCGCGCCGATCCGCGTGATCTGTCCGGGCGGCGTCTACCGCGCCGATTATGACCAGACCCACACGCCGATGTTCCATCAGGTCGAGGGGCTGGCCATCGACAAGGACATCTCGATGGCGAACCTGAAATGGGTTCTGGAAGAGTTCGTGAAGGCGTTCTTCGAGGTCGACGATGTCGAACTGCGCTTCCGCGCCTCGCACTTCCCCTTCACCGAGCCGTCGGCCGAGGTCGATATCCGCTGTTCGTGGGACAACGGTCAGCTGAAGATCGGCGAGGGCGACGACTGGATGGAAATCCTTGGTTCCGGCATGGTCCACCCCAAGGTGATCGCCGCTGGAGGGATCGACCCCGAGGTCTATCAGGGTTTTGCATTCGGGATTGGCATCGACCGTCTGGCGATGCTGAAATACGGCATTCCGGATTTGCGGGCGTTCTTTGATTCTGACCTGCGCTGGCTGCGCCACTATGGGTTCGCGGCGCTGGATATGCCGAACCTGCATGGTGGTTTGTCGCGGTGAGCGAAATTGAGGTGATCACGGCGTGCGAGAACGTGTGCCGTGATTTCCATTGGATCGTAAGTCTCGACCCTCGAGTTATACAAGGGATCCTTACTCTACTAGCGGCGCTTGTTGCGGCTCTAACGGCACTACACATCGCTAAGAAAATCTACCCTATTCAAAAAGATAAAGACCGTGACATTAAGATCGATGAAGAAAAGCGATCAGTTTATCGGGACTATCTCAAAAGCGTCGATCTTATCGTCAATCAAAGACTTTACGAGAGCCAAAATGATAAACTCAAGGCATTTGCAGATTGTAAATCAGCTTTAAACGAAGTTCTGATTTTTGCTGACCAGAAAACAGCGGCAGCAATGTGGGCGCTATACAAGTCAGCTTCAATTCTCGCGAATAAAATGTCCGAAAAGCACGAAACAGACGATGTTAGTGTCGATGAGTTTTCAGATGTAATTCGGGCAGCAAACAGAGATTTTCAGCTTGCTGTTAACGCCGCGAGAAGTGAACTTAACGGGGAAAAGCTGGGCTTCAATTTAGACCTCGCGATTTTGGCTAGCAAACGCAGTTAGATGTCCCGGCGCGGAGCAAAGGCCGATAGGCCACCGCGCTATCGCCAGACCACCCGCACGGGTTGGCGATTTGTCCCCGACAGTACAACGCTCGAACAGCGCTCGGACTTGGCCAGCATAAACTGCCCACCACAACCCAAGGATCGCCATCCCGCGGTCTGGCCATAGCGCGGCTTGGTGTTTTGACCTGATGTAGGGCGGGCTTCAGCCCGCCATGTGCGATGGGTGGGTGCCGGGCTGAAGCGCGGCCTGCGTTCGGACCACACCGATATGTTAAGTGACAGGGCGGAATGCCTCGTTAGGGTCGGGCGCATGATCTGTCGATTGCTCTGCCCTTTCCTGTTAATTGCCTCGCCCGGCTTTGCCATGGGTCCCTGGAAAACCGAATGCCACGGCGATATTGCCTGTGATCTCGGTGACCGCTCGTATCACGTTCTTGAACCTGATGGCTGGGATGGTGAAACACCTCTGCCGGTGCTGCTGCATTTCCATGGTTGGGCGCGGCAGGGCGCCGTGGTCGTGAACCACGAACGGATTGCAGGGGCCACGAAGCGTCGGGGTGTGCTGCTGGTGGCCCCTAACGGTTTGGGCAAAAGCTGGGATTTCTGGTCCGCAAGCTCGGATGATGTGCCTTTTGCCGACCGGGTGCTTGAGGATATCGCCAGGCGCTATCCGATAGACCCGACCCGCATCTATGTATCAGGCTATTCCTTTGGCAGTGCGATGGCGTGGCGCTTTGTCTGCGAAACCGGCGATGATATCGCGGCACTGCTGGGTGTGGCCGGTACACTCCGCCAGACCGAGACCTGCCCGCAAGCCCCGCGAGTGGCGCGGCATGTCCATGGGACGGGCGACACGGTGATGGATTTCCCGTTCGGTCCGGGTGGCGATACAACGTATCCAGTGGCGCTGTGGCGTGAGAAATATGGCTGCGGTGCAGAGACCCTGCGCGGGGAGTGGAGTGTGGAACCGTTCCTGACGCTCAGACGAGTGGAATGGACCGATTGCACGCAGGGGCAGGTGACGCTGGACACGCATCCCGGTGGGCATTTCATCCCCCATGGCTGGATCGGATGGCAGCTGGATGAGCTTTTGGGCCGCACCCCCACCTATCCGTGACGCGCAGAGCTTGCACCCCGGCGCATTCTTTGCCATTGCCTGTGCCGACTGGATGTTTGCCAAAAAAGGCCCCGTGCAATGAAATTCACTCTGTCCTGGCTGAAAGACCACCTCGACACTGATGCTTCGGTTGATGAAATCGCCGAGGCGCTGACCGATCTCGGGCTTGAGGTCGAAGAGATCGTGAACCCGGCCGAACGGCTGGCAGGCTTTACGCTGGGCTATGTGAAACACGCCGAAAAACACCCTGACGCAGACAAGCTGCGCGTTTGCAAGGTCGATACAGACGAGGGCGAGCTACAGATCATTTGCGGTGCACCCAATGCGCGTGAAGGGATCACGGTCGTGGTCTGCAAACCGGGCATGTACATCCCTGGCCTGGACCTGACCATCAGCGTCGGCAAGATCCGCGGTGTCGAAAGCTTTGGCATGATGGCGTCCGAGCGTGAGCTGGAACTGTCGGATGAACATGACGGCATCATCGAACTGCCCTCGGGCGAAGTGGGTGATACATTTGTGGACTGGCTTGCAGAAAACGACCCTTCCAAAGTCGACCCGATGATCGAAATCGCGATCACTCCGAACCGCCCGGATGCGCTGGGGGTTGAAGGGATTGCGCGCGATCTGGCCGCGCGTGGAATTGGCACGTTGAAGCAGCGTGACTATACGCATGTTCCGGGTGATTTCGATTGCCCGATCAAGGTGACGATCGACGAAGACACGCTGGATGGCGCGCCACATTTCACTGGCCGTCTGATCCGTGGCGTGAAGAATGGCCCCAGCCCGCAATGGCTGCAGGATCAGTTGAAGGCCATAGGTCTGCGTCCGATCTCGGCGCTGGTGGATATCACCAATTACATGACCTACGATCACAACCGCCCGTTGCACGTGTTCGACGCCGACAAGGTGCAGGGCAACCTGCGGGTGCACCGCGCCAAAGGCGGAGAGACGCTGGTCGCGCTGGATGAAAAAGAATACACGCTGCAACCCGGAATGATGGTGATTTCGGATGACAAAGGCCCGGAATCGATTGCGGGCATCATGGGCGGTGAGGAAACCGGATGTACCGAGGAAACGGTAAACGTTTTCCTCGAAAGCGCGTTCTGGGATCATGTGCAAATCGCGCTCACAGGCCGTGCGCTCAAGATCAATTCCGACGCGCGCTATAGGTTCGAGCGCGGTGTTGACCCGGAATACACCCGCGAGGGGCTGGAACACGCGACCCAGATGATTCTGGATATCTGCGGCGGAGAAGCCTCCAACGTGGTAGAGGCTGGCAAAGCGCCGAACCATGCGCGCGCCTACAAGCTGAATGCGGAAAGGGTGCAGTCTCTGGTCGGGATGGATATTCCCGAAAGCGAACAGCGACAGACCCTGACCCGTCTGGGCTTTCGTCTGGAAGGCGAGATGGCCCATGTCCCCAGCTGGCGCCCGGATATCCTGGGCGAGGCTGATCTGGTGGAAGAGGTCGCGCGGATTGCTTCCTTGACCAAGCTGCAAGGCCGGCCGTTGCCGCGCGTGACCGAGGGGATACCGAAACCGGTGATGACCCCGGCGCAGCGCCGTCAGTCCATGGCGCGCCGTACCTGCGCGGCGCTGGGTTATAACGAATGCGTCAGTTATACGTTCATTGATCAGGCCTCGGCGGCTTTGTTCGGTGGTGGCGATACTACGACCATGCTCGAAAACCCGATTTCATCCGAGATGAGCCATATGCGCCCCGATCTGCTGCCTGGCTTGTTGCAGGCTGCGGCCCGCAATCAGGCGCGCGGTTTCGCGGATGTCGCCTTGTTCGAGGTCGGCCCGGTCTTTCACAATGGCGAGCCGGGTGATCAGAAAACCCAGATCACCGGCCTGCTGGTTGGACGTTCGGGCCCCAAGGATGTGCACGGTGCTGCGCGTCCGGTGGATGTGTTCGATGCCAAGGCTGATGTCGAGGCTGTACTGGCTGCCATTGGTGCGCCCGAAAAGGTTCAGATTTTGCGCGACGGCGATCCATGGTGGCATCCGGGTCGCCATGGCAAAATCTGTCTGGGTCCGAAAAAAGTACTGGGTGTCTTCGGAGAGCTGCATCCGCGCGTTTTGCAGGCGATGGACATAAAAGGTCCGGCAATGGCGTTCACCATCTGGCCGGACGAAGTGCCTTTGCCCCGCAAATACGGTGCCACTCGCGCTGCGCTGGAACTACGCGACTTGCAGGCGGTCGAGCGTGATTTTGCCTTTGTCGTCGATGCCGATGTCGAAGCGCTGACGTTGGTGAACGCAGCCGCGGGTGCCGACAAGGCGCTGGTCGAGAGCGTGCGTGTCTTTGACGAATTCATCGGCGGCAGCCTTGGCGAAGGCAAAAAGTCTCTTGCCATTACCGTGCGCCTGCAACCGACTGAGGCGACGCTGAAGGAAAAAGACATCGAAGCCGTGGCCGAGAAGATCATTGCTAAGGTTGCCAAGGCGACGGGCGGAGTTCTGCGCGGTTAGAGCTCTGAGGCTCCAATGGAAAGCGCGCCTTCGGGCGCGTTTTTTATTTGGACAGGAACTTGGTCAGTAAGTCATAGACCAGCCGGATGCGGCGGCTGGTGTGCAACTCGCGATGCGTGGTCAACCAGATCGGAAATGTGATAGCCTCCATCCCGGGGCATACACGCTCCATACCTGGTGTCGCATCGCCGACGGTCTGCGACATGGGCGCGATGCCAAAGCCTTGTTTGGCGTATTCCCAAGCCACTATTCCGTTCTGAGACCCAAGCCGGAAATTCTCGTTGGTCAGATGAATGCCAAGCGGCTTCAGATAGGCGATCATCTGATTGTTGTCGCCAAAGCTGATGAACTCATGCCGTGAAAGGTCCTGCTTTGATTTTGGGCGTCCCGCACGGTTGAGATACTCTGTGGTTGCATAGAAATGCCCCGACGCCTCCTGTACCAGCTTCGCGATTAGGTCGGGTTGATCAGGACGGACATGGCGGATCGCGATATCTGCCTCGCGCCGCATAAGATCCTGAATATCGTTTGAGGCAATCACGTCAATCCGCAGGCGCGGGGCTTGCGCCCGGATTTCGCGCAGCAGGTCGGGCAAGACATAGGCCGACATCACGTCACTGGCGGTGATGCGAACCCGGCCTTCAATGGATTGTGCCTGTCCGGATGCCGTCAGCGCGATGCGGTTGGCGGCGTCCCCCATTTTGCGAGTATGATCCAGCAGCTCCAATCCGGCCTGAGTGATCTCAAGGGTTCTGCCAACCCGTTCAAACAGCATCACGCCCAAGTCCTGTTCAAGCGCTGCTATCTGGCGACTCAGGGTAGGCTGCGTTTGCCGCAGCTGCCGTGCCGCCGCGGAAAATGACCCAGTTTCAGCCGTCGCCAGAAAGGCCCGGATGTGGTTCCAATCAAAATCGCCAAACTCATTCATACAAAAATGTATAGTAAACCTGCAAATTTCGGCAATTTATATTCGGTCTGCGCATGAATAAATTCTCGCCGAAAGGAGACTCCTCAATGACCACCACTGCGAAATTCTGGGATGGAGTGGCCGAGAAATATGCCCGCTCGCCCATAAAAGACATGGCTTCGTACGAGCATACGCTGGAACGGACAGCGTCTTACCTGAAGAAAACCAATGATGTTCTGGAACTAGGGTGCGGCACAGGCATGACTGCTCTGAAGCTGTCCGGATATGTAGGATCTATCACTGCAACCGATGTGTCCCCCGGTATGTTGGCCGTTGGACGTCGAAACGCCGCTTCGCAAAGCATCGAAAACGTCACCTTTACCGAGGCTGATGCAAATCGACCGCCTGAGGGTTCTTTTGATGCGGCGCTGGCATTCAATCTTTTGCACCTGGTCGAAGATCTGGATCTGACATTGAGCCGAGTACATTCGGTCCTTAGACCCGGCGGACTGTTTATTTCGAAAACATTTTGCCGACCGTCCAGCGGAGCGAGCCTGAAGTATTACGCTATTCGTCTCGCGCTTCCGATCATGCAGTTCTTTGGTAAGGCTCCGTTTGTGCGATTCCTGTCTGAGGCGGATCTTGATGCGGCCATTGAACACGCCGGGTTCCGCATCATCGAGAGCGACAGTTTCCCCGTACGTGACGCTCGCCGATTCCTAGTGGCTCGCAAAATGTAGGGGTTTTTCCGGAATCCGCGTTGGGCTTTGGGTGTGGGACCCTTAAATTGCTCGGAAACAACAGCGGAGTTTGCCATGGGCCTGAACGTTTATCTTTCCGGAGAAATCCACACTGACTGGCGTGAACAGATCATCGATGGGGCGCAAGGCTTGGACATGACCTTCAACAGCCCTGTTACCGATCACGCGGCTAGTGATGATTGTGGTGTGGCCATTCTGGGGGCCGAGCCGAACAAGTATTGGCACGACCACAAGGGAGCGATGGTCAATGCGATCCGGACCCGCAAGGGGATTGCAGATGCGGATGTTGTCGTCGTCAGGTTTGGCGACAAATACAAGCAGTGGAACGCCGCCTTTGACGCGGGTTATGCTGCAGCATTGGGCAAGTCGATCATCGTTCTGCATGGCTCGGATCACCAGCACGCGCTGAAAGAGGTTGATGCCGCCGCGTTGGCTGTGGCGGAAGAACCCGTTCAGGTGGTCGAAATTCTGCGTTACGTGCTGACAGGCGCTCTGCCCGGCTGATCGATAAAAGTGGCGCCGGTTTGGCGCCCCATTTCTTTTAACTGTTATCAGTCTCGTGCGGGTATGGCTTTGCCGCGCTGAACCGCTGGGCGTTGGAAGAAACGATCGACATAAGCGACGACATTGGAATAACCGTCCCAGTCAACAACATCCTTAGAACCATAGAAATCCAGTGCATTCAGCCACGGAGCAAGAGCGATATCCGCGATGGAATACTCGCCCGCGATCCAGTCCTGTCCTTCCAGTTGCGTATTCACCACGTTCAGCAGGCGCTTGGCTTCGTTGATGTAACGCTCGCGCGGTCGCGGATCTTCTATCGCGCTGCCTGCGAATTTGTAGAAAAAGCCTAGCTGGCCAAACATTGGCCCGATGCCGCCCATTTGAAACATCAGCCATTGTGTGATCCGGTGCTTGTCTGCCGCGTTTTGGCCAAGGAACTTACCTGTTTTCTCGGCCAGATACAGAAGGATGGCACCGCTTTCGAACAGGGCCAGCGGCACGCCATCCGGACCGTCGGGGTCGATTATCGCCGGGATCTTGTTGTTCGGGTTCAGCGACAGGAACTCAGAGCTTTTGACATCCGCATCTGCCAGTGTCACCAGATGCGCCTCATAGGGCAGGCCGGTTTCCTCAAGCATGATCGAGGCTTTGACGCCGTTTGGCGTTGGATAGGAGTAAAGTTGAAGGACGCTGGGGTCCTTCGCAGGCCATCTGTCGGTTACAAAAAAAGGCGTAAGTTGAGACATGAAACCTCCTGAGTAATGCCGTTTGGGGAAAAGTAGGGTGGCTTTCCCCTAAAAAACATACCCTTCTTCATGCGTTTAACGCACAATTCCTATG
Source organism: Ruegeria sp. AF1 (assembly GCF_056542125.1). Classification (NCBI taxonomy): domain Bacteria; kingdom Pseudomonadati; phylum Pseudomonadota; class Alphaproteobacteria; order Rhodobacterales; family Roseobacteraceae; genus Ruegeria; species Ruegeria sp. AF1. The sequence continues at coordinate 212,526 of NZ_JBQFZG010000003.1, read as the reverse complement.
CGCTCATGCGTGAACAGAGGCGTGGTCTTAAAAAAGCAAGAGGGATGCTATGCTGGAAGAATTCAAGACGTTCATTGCCAAGGGCAATGTCATGGACATGGCGGTCGGTATCATTATCGGTGCCGCATTTACCGCAATTGTTACCTCGTTGGTGGGCGACCTGATCAATCCGCTTATTGGATTGTTCACAGGGGGTATCGACTTTACGAACAACTACGCCGTTCTGGCAGGCGATGTGGCCGAAGGTGCGAGCCTTGAAGCGGCACGTGAAGCAGGCGCATCCGTCTTTGCCTATGGTGCTTTCATAATGGCGATCATCAATTTCCTGATCATCGCCTGGGTTGTCTTCATGCTGGTAAAAATGGTGAACAAGGTCAAAGACGCGGCCGAAGCAGAGGAAGAAGCGGCTGAAGAAGCCCCCACAGGTCCTAGCGAATTGGACATCCTGATGGAAATCCGGGACGCTTTGAAGAAGTAGGCCTGTCGTTTCATCGCGACATCGGGCTCCGCACAAATCGCGGAGCCTGTTTTATGAGAATTGACGAACAGAAAACACGAGGAAATTCGAGATGGAACAAACCGCCGACTTGGCCGAGCAGGCGATTGGTATGGCCAATCAATACTTGCCCATTGCCTTGAATGCAGCGAAAGCTCTGATCGTTCTTGTTTTGGGTTGGATCGCCGCCCGAACGATCGCGGGTGTAGTACGCCGCCGGATCAACAAAACACCACAGATCGACCCGACACTTGGGAATTTTGCCGCCAGTGTGATCAAGTGGGCAATTCTGGCCATAGTTCTGGTCGCCGTTCTAGGGATCTTCGGGATAGAAGCCACCAGTATCGTCGCCATTCTGGGTGCTGCCTCGCTGGCTGTCGGGTTGGCACTTCAGGGTACGTTGAGTGATCTTGCGGCCGGTGTAATGTTGGTGGTTTTCCGGCCCTACAAGCTTGGACAGTATGTGGATATCGGTGGCACGGCAGGAACCGTTATGGACCTGAGCCTGTTCACGACCGAGCTTGTGACCCCCGACAATGTGCAGATCATTGTTCCAAACGGTCAGGCATGGGGGTCGATCATCACCAATTATTCAGCCCATGACACACGACGTGTCGATCTGGTGTTTGGAATTGATTACGGGGACAGCGCAGATACCGCCATGCAGATCATTCTGGATGTGGCCAAGGCCGACCAGCGAATTCACAGCGACCCTGAACCCTGGGTGCGGGTCACGAATCTGGGTGACAGCTCAGTCGATCTGACTGCGCGGCTATGGTGTGCGGCAGCCGATTACTGGGACGTCAAGTTCGAGCTTACGAAGGCGGTGAAAGAGGCGTTTGACGCCAAAGGTGTTTCGATTCCGTATCCGCATTCGGTCGAAATTCAAAAACAGGGGTGACTGCTGGCGCCCATTGATCGGGCAGTCATTCATACCTTCCGCGTATCGAAAAGGGCACCGTGCTGAAACCCGGTGCCCTTTTTTGTGAAAGTCGTCGGTTCGGTACCGACCGCGCCACCCTGAGAATTACCATCAACAGGCAACTTCGGGAGTGGAGGTACTTACGATTTGACCACCACATTTGGCGAAACGACGTCGATGCCAAGGGCCTTGCCAACGGCATAGTAGGTCAGTTTGCCAGCATGAACGTTCAAACCTTCCAGCAAGTGCGGATCGTCCTGACATGCCTGTTTCCATCCCTTGTCGGCCAGCGACAGCATGAACGGCATCGTGGCATTGCCCAGTGCGATGGTCGAGGTGCGCGCAACAGCGCCCGGCATGTTGGCCACACAGTAGTGCATGATACCATCGACATTGTAGATCGGGTCGGCATGGGTAGTGGCTTTTGACGTTTCAAAGCACCCGCCTTGGTCGATGGCGACATCCACCAGTACTGCGCCGGGTTTCATCGTCGACAGTTGAGCACGCGACACCAGTTTCGGTGCGGCAGCGCCGGGGATCAGAACAGCACCGATGACCATATCAGCGTCCTGGATCAGTTCAGCGGTGGCGCCCGCTGTCGAATACTGGTTCTTGAAAGTTCCGCCAAAGACATCGTCCAGATAGCGAAGACGCGGCAGTGACCGATCCAGAACGGTGACATCAGCCCCCATTCCGGCGGCAATCTTGGCCGCATGTGTCCCGACGACGCCGCCGCCAATCACAACTACTTTGGCCGGGCCAACGCCGGGAACGCCGCCCATCAGAACCCCACGGCCACCATTTGCCTTCTGCAAGGTCCAGGATCCAACCTGAGGTGCCAGCCGACCGGCGACCTCGGACATGGGTGCCAGCAGCGGCAGACCGCCGTTAGCATCCGTTACGGTCTCATAGGCGATTGCGGTACAGCCCGACTCCAGCAGGTCGTGCGTCTGATCCGGGTCCGGAGCCAGGTGCAGATAGGTGAACAGCAACTGCCCTTCACGCAGCATCTTGCGTTCAACCGCCTGAGGTTCCTTGACCTTGACGATCATGTCAGCGGTGGCAAACACCTCTTCTGCGGTGTCAACGATTTGCGCGCCTGCTGCAACATAGGCGTCATTGTCGAAACCTGCGCCGATGCCTGCACCGGATTCGATCAGGACTTGGTGTCCGCGTGCAACCGCTTCCTGAGCGGCATTGGGCGTCATCCCGACGCGGAATTCCTGAGGTTTGATTTCCTTGGGGCAACCGATTTTCATTGGGCTCTCCGTTCATAAGCTGCTTAAATTATGTGCATTTCGTGGCGCAATTTCTGTGAAAGAAAACGTGCTAATGGACTTTTCTTTGGAAGAATTTCCCGTACTATTCAAAAAACTCGCAAAGGAATTGCAGGAATGAGCCTGGACACGACCGATCGAAAGATTCTGGCCGCACTTCAGAAGAATGGCCGAATGTCGAATTCCGAGTTGTCTGAACAGGTCAACCTGTCTCCGTCTGCGTGCCACCGCCGCGTTCAACGGTTGGAGGTTGACGGCTATATCCGCAACTACGTGGCTCTGCTGGATGCGCGGAAAATGAACGTGCCAACCACCGTTTTTGTCGAAATCACGTTACAAGGTCAGGCCGAAGAGGTTCTGGATGTGTTCGAAAAGGCGGTGGCCCGAATACCGGATGTGCTGGAGTGTCATCTGATGGCAGGTACCGCAGATTACATTCTGAAAGTTGTGGCGGAAAATACAGAAGATTTTGCGCGTATCCACCGGCAATACCTGTCGCGCTTGCCGGGGGTGGCGCAGATGCAAAGCTCATTTGCGTTGCGTACCGTGTTCAAGACCACGGCCTTGCCGGTCTGACCGTCATAATGAGCCGGGATAGGTGAACAGCAGCAGGTGGGTCAGGTTAAACCCGAAATGCATCTCAACAGGCACCCAGAGCCGACCGGTAGCATAATATCCCAACCCGCACCCCAGCCCGAGAAGGGCTGCGAATACTACAAGCGCGGGTCCTCCGCCGATATGCGCCAATCCAAACAGCAGGCTGGCGGAGACCAGACCGCCTGTTACTCCAAGGCGCGAGGTAATGGCCGACTGCAAGTAGCCGCGAAAGAACGCCTCTTCCGTAAGACAAGTCAGAAACAGGTTGGACAGGCAAAATACCATCCACCAATAAGGGGTTGAGAGGTCCAAGCGCACCGCGCCCAGCGATAGACCCAGCAGAAACAGGCCAGGCAAAATCAGCAAACCCGCTAGCAAAGGTCTTATTCTGGTCTGGATTGCGCTGTTCAGCATTCCGGGCCTGGCCAGAAGAACAGCAAAGAAGACCATGGGTTTGTCCAGATTCAGGTGCAGTGTGAAACTTGTGCTGAAAACACTTGCCTGCACCTGATCCAGCAGTTTCAAATTGTTGAACCCTGGGAACAGATGTGCCCCCAATGCCAGGCACCACAGGATCAACAGCGTATGCCCTGCGATAGCGAGCAGACCTGTCTGGCGTGGGAGGAAGAAGGCCACGATCAGACCAAGCGCCACCGCCACGATTGCTGTCGGTGACATCAGCCCGGCAACCCAAGCAACACTGACGAACAGAACCAGCAGGGCAAACGCAAGGCCAGTTCGACGCACCATCGCCGCGACTTGCGCTGTGATCAGGATCAGCCAGGGCCAGATGACAGGCAATGTCGAAAAGAATAACGTCACGGCGTTCTCGTCTGAATTGTGGCCCCAGTCATGCCGCACAAAAACAAGGCAATGCAAGCAACTAGAAAGCGCGCGACTGATGCCTTGTGTCAATTCTTGTGCTTGTATCCTTTGGGCCAGACGTACACATTCGGGTAAAAGACCATATACCCGTCCAGACGCTGATTTCCGATTGAGACTGCTGCAACGGATCGGCTTCAATTTACCTGATGACATCAGGCGGTTACACAGGCCCGATATGGTTCGAACCCGATGACTGAGAAGGAGCTGATCTTGGCTTACGAAAACGATGGGGGCACCAAGAACTGGCTTGAGGCCGAGTTGGAAGACACGCTGGACGAAGATTTCGAGATCGAGTTCAGCGAGCCTATGCTGTCCATGGAAGTCCGCAAAATCTATCGGGACCAGCACCCCGAAATGCTGGATCGCAAGGTCTATTTCCGAAACCTGCTGCGATTGCAGGCCGAGTTGATCAAGGTGCAGGATTGGGTGCAGCACACTGGTGCCAAGGTTTGTATCCTGTTTGAAGGCCGTGACAGTGCGGGCAAGGGGGGCGTGATCAAACGGATCACGCAGCGTCTGAACCCCCGTGTCGCCCGTGTGGTTGCCCTGCCAGCGCCCAGTCGCCGCGAGCAGAGCCAATGGTACTTTCAACGCTACGTGCCGCATCTGCCTGCGGCCGGTGAAATCGTGTTGTTCGACCGCTCGTGGTACAACCGGGCAGGGGTTGAACGTGTGATGGGCTTTGCGTCCGAGGACCAGGTTGAACAGTTCTTTCAGGACGTTCCCGAATTTGAACGGATGCTGGTCCGGTCAGGGATCATTCTGCTGAAATACTGGTTTTCGATCACGGATGAAGAGCAGCAACTGCGGTTCCTCATGCGTATTCACGACCCGATGAAACAGTGGAAACTGTCACCGATGGATCTTGAATCCCGTATTCGCTGGGAGGCGTATACGAAGGCCAAGGAAGACATGTTGTTCCGAACCAACATACCCGAAGCGCCGTGGTATATCGTTGAGGGCAATGACAAGAAACGCGAACGTCTGAATTGTATTGAGCATCTGTTGACCAGAATCCCCTACGAAGACGTGCCACAGGAAAAGGTCAATTTGCCGGACCGTCGGTACAATCCTGAATACGAGCGGCGGGTTTTGCCAGACGAGCTTTACGTTCCAAAGATTTACTGAGCAACGCATGCGAGGTCGGCAGGGCCGACCTCGCACAATTTCAAGTGATCAGGCTGCATCCATCATGCAGTCATGGGTGAAGATATTGATCATGAAGACATCGCAGCTATCGTCTTCGGATGTTTCGGTGTCGACAGGCTCAATCTCGGTCTCCGGGGTGGTATCTAGGGTCGGCATGATATCGACGTCGTCGACATCTGCCACATCAGTGCCGCCATTCATGTCGTCGGCCCAATCAAACTCGTCAAACTGCGCTTGCAGGTTTTCAAGGAAGCTGGCGATTTCATCCAGGAAGGCCTGAATGTCAAAGCAGAAGGCTTCCGGCTCACCGCCATCGACGACTTCGGTATCGGGCGTTTCAGGTTGCGGTTCCCCGGTTTCGGTTACGTCAGTATCGGGCGCTTCAGGTTCCGGTTCTTCAGTTTCGGTTACGTCAGTGTCCGGTGTCTCGGGTGTCGGCTCCTCGGTATCGGGGGTTTCAGGTTCCGGTTCTTCGTTCTCAGTGACGTCGGTATCAGGCGATTCGGGGTCCGGTTCTTCCGTCTCTGTGACGTCGGTGTCCGGTGTCTCGGGTGTCGGCTCCTCGGTTTCGGGGGTCTCAGTCCCAGGCTCTTCGGTCACGGTGACGTCAGTATCTGGGGTTTCGGTTTCCGGTTCCTCTGGCTCTGCAACTTCATCCGGTGTTGTCGGGGGAACGGGCGGTGTGTTTGTATTGCCGTTGTCCAGCATGACAGCCGCGTCAGTCGCAGCAAAGTTTTGCGTGACCATCACCGCATCGAAGCCCTGCATGTCACCGGTTTCGATCCCGATCCCGACATACTTGAAATCCGGGTTCAGGATATTGGCGCGGTGACCCGGACTGTTCATCAGGTTTTGATGCAACTGGGCGACATCGTCGCTGATACCCGGCGCGCCGCGTTCGGACTGCCATGCGATGTTTTCCCCGGTGCGCCAGCTTCCTTCAAGATCGAACCCCGCGTTTTGCATCCGCTGGGTTGCGCTGGAACCGCCTGAACCGGTGTGGCTGAAGGTGTCTGTATTCAGCATCCAGGTGCTGTGATCTTCGGACGAGTCGTTCAGCTGCGTTTCAAGTTGCAGCGGGTTGAGACCGCGGGACGTGCGCTCCTGGTTTATCAGCGCCAGCATCTCGCGTTCGTTTGTACTTGCAGTCGACATATTTGCCTCCGTTTGTGTTTGTGTCCTTGCGGACGGGCTCACTTAGAGGCGGGGACGTCGCGGGTGATAGAGGGCGGCGCAATTCAGGCGAGTTTTGGCGGCCCGATGCTACCGAGACGAGATTCGCTGCGCTGCAAAGCGCCGGGCAAAACACTGCCTGTACGGAAATGGCAGCTTGCCGCACAACCTGAACCACGAGTCGGCGGATTGTATCCGAGCCCTGAAACGACAAACCCCCGGGCCATGCCTCGGGGGTCGTCAAATAGTGTCATCCAAAGCTGGACGAAATCAAAGATCTCAGAGCAGACCTTCGCGCTGGGCTTTCTTGCGCGCCAGTTTACGGGCACGGCGAATCGCTTCAGCTTTCTCGCGCGCTTTCTTCTCGGACGGTTTCTCGAAATGTTGCTTGAGCTTCATTTCACGGAACACGCCTTCGCGCTGCAGCTTTTTCTTCAGGGCACGAAGCGCCTGATCGACGTTATTGTCGCGAACACTAACCTGCATGTGGTTGTCACCACCTTTCTAGATAGAGTTGCAAGGAAATTGCAGGAGTTGGCCGTATAGCAAAGCCGCCCTAACTTGTCTAGTACTGGACCTGACAACCGGAGAACCGTCATGACCACAACATATGAAGATGCAAAACGGCAGCTTTTGGACGCGATGCTGAATCATGTTCCTTTCGACGGCTGGTCGGAAACCAGCTTTCGCGCCTCGGTTTCCGATTGTGGTCTGGATGACGGTTTGGCACGTGCAATTTGCCCGCGCGGGGCGGTTGATCTGGCACTGGCCTTTCATGCGCGCGGCGATAAGGTGATGCTGGACCGCCTCAGGTCCGAGGACATGAGCGGTCTAAAATTCCGCGATAAGATTGCCGCTGCGGTCCGGTTCCGGTTGCAGGCTGTTGAAGACAAAGAACTGGTGCGCCGGGGCATGACGCTGTTTTCCCTGCCAGCATATGCGGCCGATGGAGCCAAGGCCTTATGGCAGACCTGCGACCTGATATGGGACGCGCTGGGCGATACGTCGGAAGATGTGAACTGGTATACCAAACGGGCAACCTTGTCGGGGGTCTATTCCTCGACCTTGCTGTTCTGGCTGGGTGATGACAGCCCTGACCATCAGCGCACGTGGGAGTTTCTGGATCGCCGGATCGCAAATGTCATGGAGTTCGAAAAGCTCAAGGCTCAGGTGCGTGACAACCCGGTGTTGAAACCCTTTCTTGCAGTTCCGAACTGGCTGGCGGGTCAGGTGAGGGCACCGGCCAAGATGCGGGGTGATCTGCCTGGCATGTTGAACCCCCGAAAGTAACGCGTCTTGGTGCTGGGCCTTGCCTCTGATGCCTGTTAGGCATTGGGCAAAGGAGGTGCCTATGACCCAGATGATGCGTGCTGTTGAGATCACTCAACCGGGTGGTCCCGATGTATTGCAGCTGACCGAACGTCCTATCCCTAAGCCGGGGGCCGGACAGGTTGTATTGAATGTGGCCTATGCCGGGGTGAACCGCCCCGACGCTTTGCAACGCGCGGGCGCTTACGATCCGCCGCCGGGCGCCAGTGACCTGCCGGGGCTTGAAGCTTCGGGCGAAGTGGTCTCGGTCGGTGTGGGGGTCGAAGGACTGTCTGTCGGTGATCAGGTCTGCGCACTGCTGCCCGGCGGTGGCTATGCGGAATACGTTTCGACCCCAGCGGCTCATTGTTTGCCTGTGCCCGCGGGTATGGGAATGAAAGAGGCAGCGTGTCTTCCCGAGACCTTCTTCACAGTCTGGTCCAACGTGTTCATGCGTGGCGGGTTGAGGGCAGGTGAACGTTTTCTGGTTCACGGTGGGTCCAGCGGTATTGGTACGACGGCAATCCAACTGGCCAATGCCTTTGGCGCGCGCGTTTTCGCCACGGCTGGCTCGGATGAGAAATGTGAGGCTTGCATCAAGCTGGGCGCCGAAAAAGCGATCAATTATCGCGATGAGGATTTCGTAGCAGCCATGCGCGCCGAAGGTGGGGCAAACCTGATCCTCGATATGGTCGGCGGTGATTACATCCCCCGCAACGTCAAGGCCCTGGCCGAAGATGGGCGGCTGGTGCAAATCGCGTTTCTGCAAGGGCCTGTGGTCGAACTGAACTTTGCCCTGATGATGGTCAAGCGCCTGACCCTGACCGGCAGCACCTTGCGCCCACAAAGTGATCTGGCCAAGGCGCTAATCGCGCAGGACCTGCGCGAAGCTGTCTGGCCTCTGTTGGATGCCGGAAAAGTTGCGCCCGTGATGGACAGCGAGTTTGATCTGACCGAAGCCGCCGCCGCCCATGCGCGCATGGAAAGCTCGGGTCATATTGGCAAGATTGTTCTGAAGATCGCGGGTTGAGTTTAGAATGCGCGGGCGTGTCCCGCGCGTTCACGCAACGGCGCGGCGATACAGATGCCACGTGGCATGACCCAGAACGGGCATCACCACGATAAGCCCCAACAGCAGTGGCAAAGCCCCCAGGAACAAAAGCACCGCTACGATGAATCCCCAGGTCAGAATGACGCCGGGGTTGTGACGCAGCACCCTGAATGATGTCACAACAGCAACCGGCAGGCCTACTTTACGGTCCAGCAGCAAGGGAAAACTGACGACGCTGATCGCCAGTGCGCAAAGCGCAAAAACGAATCCAACCGCTGTTCCAACAATGACCATCGTCCAGCCCGCGGAGGTCGTGAACACCTGCGTGGCAAATGTGCTGAGCGACGCTGGAACCTCGGGGCCCATCGTGTAGGTGTGAATGCTTTGTGCCACCATCAGCCAAAGCAGCAGCAGCATCACAAGGTAAAAACCCAAAACCAGAATTGCTCCGAATGACGGCGAGCGGAGCACACCAAATGCGTCCAGCCAGTGAACCTCGCTGCCCTGTTCACGCTTGCGGCTGATCTCATAGAGGCCCACGGCCGCAACTGGCCCGATCAGCGCGAAGCCAGCGACCAGAGGGGCCAGAAGCGGAACCAGGTTGGCATTCAGGGCAAAGCCGAACATCAAAAGCCCGGCAACCGGGTAAACCAGGACAATGAATACCACATCCGCTCGGGTTTCGAGAAAATCCTGATACCCCGCCCTCAGGCAGGCGCGTAGGTCTTGCAGGGTCAAGGTCTGCACCATTGGCACTTGCGTTGGATCTGCACTACCAAGTTGCGAGACGCTTTCTGTAACGTGGTCACCTGTGGCGCCCAGAGCCTGGGCCGCCCAGCTGATCGGGTTTCCGATTGTCTTAGCCATTTCTTCACCCTTCCCTGGCGAGACTTGCGCCGCGGAACGGATCCGGCATTCAGTTGCCCGTGGCCGGCCCAACCGGCAACGCCATGCCTCAGTATAACATAAATTTTCGAAATCTGGATCAATACTCCGGCATCGGACGGATTGCCCTGTGTCACAGTCATGTTAGCTTGATGGCAGGCAAGAGGAGGTCAGGATGCAGAAAACAGCGAAAACGGTTGTGATTCACGAATTTGGTGGGCCTGAGGTTTTGCGGATCGAAGACAGGCCTGTAGGTGACCCCGGTCCGGGTGAGATACGTATTCGGCATCAGGCCTGCGGGTTGAACTTCATCGACGTATATCAACGCACCGGCCTGTATCCCCTTGATCTTCCCCATGCTTTAGGCATGGAAGCGGCGGGAACCGTTGAGGCGGTTGGGGATGGGGTGACCCACCTTCAGCCGGGGCAGCGGGCCGCTTACGCCGCAGCCCCGCCCGGCGCTTATTGTGAGGCGCGCGTGATGCCCGCTGCGCAGGTTTGCCCGCTACCGGATGGCATCACATTCGAAGCCGGTGCAGCGATGATGCTGAAAGGTCTGACGGTTGAATACCTATTTCACCGGACCACACCATTGAAACGGGGTGATACGGTCCTGTTCCATGCGGCAGCTGGCGGGGTCGGGCTAATCGCATGCCAATGGGCTAAATCCGAAGGCATCACCTTGATCGGAACGGCGGGGAGTGACGAGAAATGCAGCCTTGCGCGGTTTAACGGGGCCGCGCATTGCATCAATTACAGGTCCGAGAATTTCGCAGAACGCGTGGCTGAGATTACAAAGGGTCAGGGCGTAGACGTGGTGATGGACTCGGTCGGAGCGGACACGTTCGAAGGATCACTGGATTGCCTGAAACCGCTGGGCATGATGATTTCCTTCGGCAACGCCTCGGGCCCGGTTCCACCGTTCAACCTTGGGGTTCTGGGCCAGAAAGGCTCGCTCAAGATCACCCGGCCCACGTTGTTTACTCATATCGCGGATCATGCGGTGTGTCAGGCAATGGCACGTCGCCTGTTTGGCAAAGTCGAGGGGGGTGAGGTCAAAGTCCATGTCGATCAGCGTTTTGCCTTGGATCAGGTTGCTGATGCGCATCGTGCGCTTGAGGCGCGGCAAACGACTGGCAGCACAATTCTGGACCTGTAACTCTGGACCTGTAACGCAGTATCCAAACGATATTGCCCATTGAATTGGGACACTTGATGCGCTGAATGGGAAGGGCAAGAGGTCTTCAGTAACATACGGCGGCGGAAAACCCGCCGCCGCGGTGCCTGAAATAATCAGGTTTTACTGCGATTGCAGCTCTGCCGGGGATTTTTCAGCAATCGTTTCCCAGTTTGCGCTCGCGCTTTCGATGAAACCCGGGATGTCGCCTTCCCAGCGCTCCTGAATGTCTTTGGACAGGTTCAGATACAGCTTGTTGTCAACGATCTTCCAGTGGTTCGGGTCGCCGTCGAATTTAAAGCCCATGGCCGCGCCGAAGGCACAATAGCCGCCATATGCGGGCAGATATGCATCAGGATTGGCTTCAAAGGCTACTTTGTTTTCTTCCGACGAAAACCGGTACAGTGCATCATCGTGCAATGCAGTAATGCGGTAATCGCCCTTGGTCGCTTCGCCAGCGGTGAAGTACGCCACCGGATCATAGCCCTGCATGGCCAGACCAGTCGAGCTTGCGTTGATTTCGACGCCAGCCGCCAGTGCGGAGGTTGCCAACGTGACAGACAGTGCCACGCCACTGATCAGAGATTTAAACTTGTTCATTGCTTCACCTTTCGTGAAATGAGCCCGTTCAGCACCGCAATAATTGCCGCCGTAAGGCCCAGATTGTTGTCCTGTGTGGCCCGTAATTGACCGTCACGATAGCGATTTGGGAAGCGGGATGATCACGTTCAAAACAATGAATTGTGATTGTGCGCAGGTGATAGAGCCACTGTTCTTTTTTGCCGAGCCGCCTCAGGTATCCGGCGTTAGGTTCAGGACAAATGCGATGACTTTGTTTGCGGGCATTTCACAGGGTCGAAGCAACGCGCCGCTGCCCTGGGTCTGATACAGGTTCAGGCTGATATAGTCGGTTCCGCCTAGCTCGTGCGCAACCAGCTTGTGGGATTTACCACGCGCCATTTGTTGACGCACAACAACATAGCGTCGACCGCCGGAGGTTCCGGTGAAACTGCCCAACGGCAGTGCAAAAAGGGCAGACAGAAACGCGTCTGACGCAGTCACGGTTTTCCGATTCTGGGTTCCGTTCCGGCCTTGATCCGGGCAACGTTCGAGCTGTGCCGCCAGTAGACAAGAAGTGTCAGAGTTATCCCAAGGATAAATGTAGTCCCGTTTGTCAGCAACAACACCCAGGTTGTGGAAAGCGCAGCAGCTGCCAGTGCACCAACTGAAGATATTCGCCAGATTGCCGCCGCGACCAGCCAAGTGAGGCAGCAGGCAACACCGACGCGCCAGTCCAGTGCCAGCCAAAGCCCCAGAAAGGTCGCCACGCCCTTGCCGCCCTTGAAGCTCAGCCAAACCGGAAAGCAATGGCCCAAAAACGCCAATAGTGCAGCCACTTGGGCCGCATCTTCACCCGCATAGGCACGTGCAATCAGAACGGCCGCCGCGCCTTTACCTGCGTCAAACAGCAAGGTCAGCGCCGCAGCGGCCTTGTTGCCGGTGCGCAGGACATTTGTCGCCCCGATATTGCCGGACCCGATCTCGCGCAGATTTCCCAGCCCCATGATCTTGGCAAGCAACAAGCCGAAGGGAATGGAGCCCATCAGGTATCCAACCACCGCCCATTGGAGCAGTTCGCTAGTCGAGTTGTCGATTGGGGGCATCAGGGTCTCCGGAACACTTCATTACCTGCTACATAGGTCGAAATGACCTTACCTTGCATCCGCTGGCCGTCAAATGGAGTGTTCTGAGATTTTGATTTTAGTGCAAACCGATCAAGCACAAAAGGCACATCCGGATCGAACAGAACCAGATCGGCTGGCGCGCCTTTCGACAGGCGACCGCTGTCCAACCCAAGCCGCTTGGCCGGGTTAAGGGCCATGGCCCGAAACAGCGTCGGCAGATCCAGCTGGCCCGCGTGATACAGGCGCAAGGCCGCGGGCAGAAGCGTTTCCAGTGCGACCGCACCCGAGGCCGCTTCTTCAAACGGCAGGCGCTTGCTTTCTTCGTCCTGAGGGGTGTGCATCGAGCTGATGATATCGATCAGCCCGGTGCGAACGGCTTCGATAACCGCTTGCCTGTCGTTTTCTGATCGCAGCGGCGGCTTGACCTTGAAGAAGGTGCGATAGTCGGCCACGTCAAGCTCGTTCAACGTCAAGTGGTGGATCGACGTCCCTGCGGTTATGTCCAGCCCATTGTGCTTGGCGCGCTCCAGTGCAGGCAGCGCCCGGGCCGTGGTGATCTGGTCGGCGTGATAGGCGGCGCCGGTCATCTCCAACAGGGCAATGTCGCGGTCCAGCCCCATTCGTTCCGCCATTGGCGAAACCGCAGGCAGGCCGCGTAATGCTGCGAACTTGCCGCTGGTCGCCGCGGCCCCGGCGCTCAGCCCCGGCTCTTGCGGATGGGCTATCACAAGCGCGCCACAGGACTTCGCATAGGTCAGGGCGCGGTAAAACACCTTTGTATTGGTGATGACGTGATCGCAATCGGTGAAGGCGATCGCGCCCGCGTCCAACAAAAACCCGATTTCGGTCATCTCGCGCCCTTCGCGCCCTTTGGTCAGGGCAGCCATCGGCAGAACATTGACCGGCGCATCGGCCTGCGCCCGGCGTGTCGCGAATTCCAGCGTTTCCGGTGTGTCGACTGCTGGCAGAGTATCTGGTCGGGTGACAATCGTCGTGACACCGCCAGCCGCGGCAGCAAGTCCTGCTGACCGATAGCTTTCCTTATGACGTTCACCGGGTTCACAGACCTTGACGCCAATATCGATGATGCCAGGGGCGAGGCACTTGCCGTTGCAATCTACGATATGCCCCTCCGTACTCGGAGCAATTCCTTCGCCTCGGGCGGTAATCCGGCCATCGTTCACCTGCAACCAGCCAGTTGACTCTGCTCCCGCTTCGGGGTCGATCAGGCGTGCGTTGGTGAAAAGAACGGTATTCATGGAACAGCCCTTTCGATGGCGGCCTTCGTGGCGGCGGGATCGGCCTGATACTTGATCAGGTGTTTGTCTCCGCCCTTGGTAACGACTTGCACGAAACTGCCCATGGTTTTGACCGCCTCGATCTGATTCAGCGCAACTTTTCGCTCGCCGGGACCGGTCAACAAAGTGTCGGTCATCTTCCAGTTTGCGGCCAGTTCTTCCGATGCCAGATACCACGCGCGGATGCCGATAGCGGCGAGGCCAGCAGGTGCTCCGGTCCAGACATAAGGGTTGCCGGTCAACCACAACACAGCCATTGCACCGGCCATGGCAGCGGCCGCAAGCCACGCATTGGTGCGGATATACGCGCCCTTGTCCGGGGCAAAGACTACAGGATCAGCCATAGAATCCCTCCGGTGATCAAAAGTACTACCAATGCCATAACAGCCGAGCCTATGCGGAGCGGTTTGTTGTCAACCGGCGCGGTTTGCGGGGCCGAGAAAGGTCTGGCGCTTTCGGTTTCGATCGTTCCGCCGGTCCAATTGGTCGCCTCTTCCGTGAAAAGGCCCGTCAGGTGCAGCCGGGGATCGGGTTCAAGTGTCATGGTCTGGTCTTTGAACGCTGCGCTGCGCAGGACCATGACCCATCCGCCGATCTGCGCCAGCGCGGCACGGTCCAACTGATCCTCGGACACGCCACACCCTTCGTACAGATAGCCGTAAAGCCCAAGTTCCTCGAGGTCGGACACCGGAAAGACGTCGATCTGCTCGGGGTCCAGCCCGTCGACGCCAAGCACCTGATCGGCGGCACCCGGTTCGCGCAGGAACTTTGCCTCTTCTGGGCGCATGTCCAGCGTGAACAGGCGCAGGACGCCGCGTTCATGGGGGGCGACCTTCAGATTGTTCATGCAACCTCGCGCAGGTTGCGGGCCAGAAGGTCCATGGCGGCCATCCGGACAGCGACCCCCATCTCCACCTGCTCCTGTATAACGGATCGATTGATGTCATCAGCCAGGGTTCCGTCGATCTCAACCCCGCGGTTCATTGGGCCGGGGTGCATGACAATGGCATCGGGTTTGGCCAGCGCCAGTTTTTCCGCATTCAGGCCGTACCGGTGGTAGTACTCGCGTTCTGACGGGATGAAGCCCCCATCCATTCGTTCTTTCTGAAGGCGCAGCATCATGACCACATCGACGTCTTTGAGGCCTTCGTTCATGTCGTCATATACCTCGGCCCCGAACTCGGCGAATTGCGACGGCACGAGTGTGGGCGGGCCGATCAGACGAATGCGGTTTTCCATCTTGCCCAGCAGGATCAGGTTCGAGCGTGCAACACGGGAGTGCGCGACATCGCCGCAAATGGCGATGTTCAGACGGTGCAGGCGACCTTTTGCGCGGCGGATCGTCAGCGCGTCCAGTAGCGCTTGTGTCGGATGTTCATGCCGCCCGTCGCCTGCGTTCAGAACAGCACAGTTGACCTTTTGCGCCAGCAGATCGACCGCGCCCGAATGCGGGTGACGCACCACCAAAAGGTCGGGATGCATCGCGTTCAGGGTCAGCGCAGTGTCGATCAACGTCTCACCCTTTTTGATCGAACTGGCCTGCATCGCCATGTTCATCACGTCCGCGCCCAGACGCTTGCCAGCCAGCTCGAAGCTTGCCTGCGTTCGGGTTGAGTTTTCAAAGAACATGTTGATCTGGGTCAGCCCCGACAGAACGTCCGAATGCTTGGTCGACTGGCGGTTCATGTCGACATAGGTTTCGGCCAGATCGAGAATTTCGGTGATATCGGATTGCGACAGATGCTCGATGCCAAGAAGGTGACGATGGGCGAAACGCATGGGCGGGCTCCTGTCTGACAATCGGGCCGCTTATAGAAAGCCACGCGGGGCAAAGCAACCTAAGGATCAGAACCCTCTGGCAGTTTTTCGCAGCCACCCTCTGGCAGGCATTGTTCACCCGGTTTGCACCATTTGCCGTATCCGCAGTCGATGGCTTTGATCGGCACGCAACCCTGATGGGCCGAGCATTTGAATCCCGGACGGCACTGCGAGCCTGTTTCCTCGCACAGGAACCATCCCGGACGGGAACACCCCCCGCCCGGCAAGCAGGACGAGCCGCGCGCGCAGGTGCGGCCATCCTCGCATATCGTGGGAGGGGCCGAACCCGGATCTGGTATGGTCCGTTCACATTCGCCGCGCCCATTGCAAAAACTGTCACCGGGGCAATCCAGACGCGATGTGCATTTGTTCGCGCCTGCGGGTGCACAACGCGCTCCTCCCGCCACGCAGCGTTCAAACGGGCCGCAACTGCGCCCGCCACCGCAATAGGTGCCGCCCAGCGGTATGCAATGCCCATCAAAGCTGCATCTTTGACCACCTGAACAACAGGTGGTGCCGCATTTGAACTGGCCCGCACGGCATTGGCCCTGTGCGTCGTGGAACGTCGCCAATACCGGATCGCCGGTAAGCACCAGCCCAAGCCCGATCAGGAGGATTCGCAAGGTTCTGAGCATCGTGCCCTGATGGTCGGCGCGACAGAGCGACCAATCAAGCCCAATTCGCTTTCCATCAGCCCTCAGGCGGGTAAATTATCCATATGGAATCGGGCTTGGACTATTACTCTGCACGGGCCTTGCTGGAATGGCAGGTCGAACTGGGCGTGACCGAGGCAATCGGGGACGCTCCGGTTGATCGATATTCGGTGCCGGATATGTCACCAAAGCCCAAGAAGGCAGAGGTTGCGGCAGCCATCCCGTCAAAGCCCGGACAGGCCGACCCGGTAACGGTTGCGCAAGCAGCAGCCAAGGGGGCGGGGTCACTGGATCAGCTGCGCGATGCGATGGAAGCTTTTGATCACTGCGAGCTGAAGCGCGGGGCGCGGCAGTTGGTTTTTGCTGATGGAACGCCCGGTGCCCGGGTGATGATCATCGGTGAGGCACCGGGCCGCGACGAAGACCGCGAGGGCAAACCCTTTGTCGGGCGCGCAGGCCAGTTGCTGGATCGCATGCTGGCTGCGATTGATCTGGATCGCCGACAGAACGTCTATATCACTAACGTGCTGCCATGGCGGCCCCCACAGAACCGTGACCCAAAGCCCGAAGAAATCGGGATGATGAAGCCGTTTCTGGAACGTCACGTGGCGCTGGCCCGGCCCGAGGTTCTGGTGGTGATGGGCAATATCAGCTGTCAGGCTGTTCTGGGCAAACGCGGGATTACCCGATTGCGCGGCCAGTGGGATCAGGCGATGGGCCTGCCTGTGATCCCGATGTTTCATCCAGCTTATTTGCTGCGCCAGCCGCAAATGAAGCGGCAGGCTTGGGCTGATCTGCTGGAGTTGAAAGCCCGGCTGCGAGGTGAGTCATGAAGATCTTGGCGTTTTCCGATCTTCATATGGCGCGCAACCGCGCCGCTGATCTGGTAGCCGCCAGCGCTGATGCCGACCTGGTCATCGGCGCAGGGGACTATTGCAACATGCGGCAGGGTCTGGATGAGGCGATGCAAATGCTTTCGGGCGTTTCAGCGCCGCTGGTCCTGATACCCGGGAATGCAGAAAGCGCAGAGGATCTGGGCAAAGCTGTGCCCGAGGGTGTGCATGTTCTGCATGGAACGGGAATGACAGTGGATGGATTGCGCCTGTTCGGGCTTGGCTACGGTGTTCCACCCACACCGTTTGGTGATTGGTCCTGTGATCTGACCGAAGGTGAGGCCGCCGAACTGCTGGCGCGCTGCGGCGGAGCAGATATTCTGATTTCGCACTCGCCGCCCAAGGGTCATGGGGATGTGACCTCGCAGGGCATGGCTGTTGGTTCGGTCGCTGTTCGAAACGCGATCGAGCGGATACAGCCTCGTTTCACGTTTTGCGGCCATATTCACGACAGCTGGGGATATCGCGGCTTGATCGGCCGCACCCGGATCGCCAACCTTGGTCCCAAGGTAAACTGGTTCGAGGTCGCCGTATGATTGAGTTGGTAACGCTGCTGGCCTTCATTCCCGCTGCGCTGGCGCTGAACCTGACACCGGGCGCGGATATGATGTTCTGTTTCGGTCAGGGTTTGCGATCAGGTCCGCACGCAGCAATTGCCGCAAGTGCCGGGATTTCCGCGGGTGGAATGATACAGGTCCTTCTGGCTGGGCTGGGCCTTGGCGCGGCGGTTGCGACCTTGCCATGGCTGTTTGATGTCATTCGCTGGGTTGGTGTTGCATACCTGCTGTACTTGGCCTGGGGTGCCGTTCGAAATGGCGCAGTGTCAGCCGAGGCACCCGTTAAACCGACCCGGTTGTCTTTTCGGGACGGGATGCTTGTCAATCTGACGAACCCCAAGGTTATTCTGTTCGTTCTTGCCTTTATCCCGCAGTTTGTAGACCCGTCGCGGGGATCGGTCCTGGTGCAGTTTTTGATCTTCGGTGCAATCATAGGCATCGGCGGGTTCGTGGTGAACGGGCTGGTTGGTGTATTCGCCGGAAGCGCGGGGCGTCATCTGGTCTCGAATCCGCGCGCTTCACGTATTCTGGGCTGGATTACAGGGGGCATTTTTTCGGCCCTTGCGGTCCGGCTTGCCATCCTGGAAAGGGCCTGACACCACATGTCGCGCATTGACGAAACCATGGAGTTCATCCCGGTTAAGATCGCCGTACTGACTGTCTCGGATACCAGATCGCTGGAAGAGGACCGCTCGGGTCAGACATTGGTGGACCGGATCGAAAAGGCGGGCCATGTCGTCGCGGATCGGAGAATAATTCGGGACGAGCGCAAACAGATCGTAGATCAGTTGCGCGCGTGGGTGGCGGATGAACAGATCGACGTCGTGATTTCGACCGGCGGTACGGGTCTGACCGGGCGCGATGTCACCGTCGAGGCGCATCGCGATGTTTATGAAAAAGAGATCGAAGCCTTTGGCACCGTCTTCACGATCATCTCGATGGAGAAGATTGGAACTTCCGCAGTGCAATCGCGGGCGACGGGGGGCGTTGCCGGGGGGACATATCTGTTCGCCTTGCCCGGCAGCCCGGGGGCCTGCAAGGATGCGTGGGACGGTATTTTGGAAAAACAGTTCGATTATCGCCATCGCCCGTGCAATTTTGTGGAAATAATGCCCAGATTGGACGAACATCTGCGACGGAAGTAGACTGGTCATACGTTCCATTCCGTATAACCGCCTTGTGGCTTGGCATATTTCCAGATCCAGCTACATGTTGTGGACGGCAGCGTGGTGCAACCGGGGTAACTGATCGATGCGATTTCTGCGGCATAGTCTTGTCGGTGTTTTTCTGGCGTTTCTGGCGCTGGCTTTGTTGTTCGTTGCTGCACAGATGATCGTTGGGGCCGTTCAGGAGGCTTTGACGCGTGAGGGCGCAACACCGCCAGCACGAGAAAGGGTCTTTGCTGTTGCAGTTCGGCCTGCCGAGGCGGAAACCGTAACCCCATATCTTGAAGCTTTCGGAGAGGTTCAAAGCCGCCGCAGGCTGGAGCTGCGCGCGGCGCTCGGCGGTCGCGTTGTCGCGCTGGCCGAAGATTTTGAAGATGGTGGAATTGTTGAGGCTGGCGAAGTGCTGGTCGAACTGGATCCGGCAGATGCACAATCCGCGCTGGATCGGGCAAAGTCCGATCTCTTGGACGCCCAATTTGAAGAGCGAGATGCAGAACGCTCGTTGCTGCTGGCGCAGGACGAGCTGAAATCGGCCGAGGCTCAGGCGGAACTGCGGGAAAGGGCGTTGCAACGCCAACGGGATCTGGAATCACGGGGCGTGGGGGCCGCCGCCAGCGTGGAAGAGGCCGAACTGGCCGCAGCATCATCGCAACAGGCCGTTCTGGCGCGGCGTATTGCGCTGGCACAGGCTGAATCCCGTGTGGATCAGGCATCAACCCTGTTTGCCCGAGCCATGATAGCACTGGAAGCTGCGGAGCGCGATCTGGGCGACATGACAATCCGGGCGGGCTTTGGCGGCACTTTAACGGATGTTACGCTTGTGGAAGGGCGGCTGGTATCTGCAAATGAAAAGCTTGCTGAACTGGTTGATCCCAACGACTTAGAGGTGGCGTTTCGGGTGTCGACCGCGCAATATGTGCGGCTTCTGGATGGCGGCGATCGTCTGATCAATGCGCCGGTCACCATATCTCTTGAAGTCACAGGGACCGATCTGACCGCAATTGGCCAGATTAGCCGCGATAGCGGGTCTGCCGGTGAAGGCCAGACCGGGCGGTTGATCTATGCCCGCCTGCAAGAGGCATCGGGGTTTAAACCTGGAGATTTCGTTACGGTTTCAGTTCAGGAACAGCCCCTTGCCGGAGTTTACCGACTGCCGTCTTCGGTCCTTGATGCATCCGGAACAGTTCTGGTTCTTGGCCCTGATGACCGATTGGAAAGTCTGCCGGTTCAGCTCATCCGCCGCCAGGGGGATGAAGTTCTGCTGCGGGGCGACGGGTTGGAAGGGCGTGAGGTCGTCGTCGGACGAACCCCCCTGCTTGGGTCGGGCGTGCGTGTTCGGCCCCTGCGGCTTGAGGCGGGTGCAGACCCCGGAATGGTCGAGCTGACGGACGAGAAACGCGCCGAACTTGTAGCTCAAGTCGAGGCGAACAGTGCGATGCCACCGAAGGAAAAGACGAAGGTTCTAACCCGGCTGCGCGAAGCTCGAGTGCCGACATCTTTGGTGCGCAGTATTGAAACCAGGGCTGGGGGATAAACGCCATGATGCGCGAGATACCTGGCGCGGCGGGTGGCCTTCTCAGTTATTTCACGCGGCATCGGACAGTTGCCAACCTGCTGTTGCTTGTCATGCTGGTTCTTGGCGCGGCGGCAATCCCGAACATGCGTGCACAGTTCTTTCCGGACGTCATTCTGGAACGCGTCGATGTATCCGTAACCTGGGATGGTGCCGGGCCCGAGCACATGGACGCCGGGATCGTGCAGTTGCTGGAACCTGCGCTGCTGGCCGTCGAAGGGGTGACCAGTACCGAGGCTTCCTCGCATCCGGGCTGGACCCGTATCAGGCTGGAATTCGAACCCAACTGGGATGTGTCCCGCGCTGTTGAGGAAGTCCGGACCGCCGTAGACGCTGTCACAGATCTGCCGGAAGACGCTGAGGAGCCCAAGATTCAACGCGGTGCGTGGCGTGATCGGGTGACGGATGTGGTGATTACCGGTCCGACCGATACTGCTCAGCTGGCTAAGCTGACGGATGAGCTTATCAATCGTTTATTCGCATCAGGTGTGACCCGCACGACAATCCGGGGTATTGCCGCACCGCGCATCGTTGTCGAGGTCACCACCGCTCAGTTAATCGCAAACGATATAACGATGGCCGAAATCGCGGCAGCGATAGGTGCCGAAGTCAATACGGACCCCGCTGGCAATGTCGAAGGTGCGGGTGCTCGTGTCCGGGCGGGAACTGAGAAACGCACGCCAGAACAGATCGAAGGCATCGCTCTGCGGACGAACGAAGATGGGTCGAAACTGAAGGTTGGTGACATTGCCAGAATTTGGGTAGAAGGCGTCACCCGCGACCGCAGCTATTATGTGGGCGACAATCCCGCCATGTCGATCAGAGTGGACCGGTCGAACCTGGGCGATGCGATAGGTATTCAGCACACGGTGGAGGACGTTGCCCGCGAGATGCAGGCCAGCCTGCCTGAAGGTGTGAGAATTGATCTGATCCGCACCCGGGCGCAAGCAATTACCGACCGGTTGAACATCCTCGTGGATAACGGGCTGATGGGGCTGGGGCTTGTTGTCATCCTGTTGTTCCTATTTCTCAATGCGCGCATTGCGTTTTGGGTTGCTGCGGGTATCCCGGTGGCGATGTCGGCGGCGATTGCGCTGATGTATCTGGGCGGTCTGTCGCTGAACATGGTTTCACTGTTTGGTCTGATCATTACGTTGGGGATCGTTGTAGATGATGCCATTGTCGTGGGGGAGCACGCTGATTTTCGCTCCCGCCGATTGGGCGAGACACCAGTGGAAGCCGCAGAGCGCGCCGCGCGTCGAATGGCAATGCCGGTTCTGGCCGCCACGGTAACGACGGTGATTGCGTTTTTCGGCCTGACGTTGGTTGGAGGACGTTTCGGAGAGCTGATCCGCGATATCCCTTTCACGGTGATCGCAGTACTGGTTGCATCGCTGGTGGAATGCTTCCTGATCCTGCCCAATCACATGGCGCATGCAATTGCGCATTCGGCCAAAGAACACTGGTACGATCTGCCGAACCGTGTCGTCAATCGTGGCTTTCGTTGGGTTCGGGATCACTTGTTCCGTCCGCTGATCGCCTGGGTGATCTGGGCGCGTTATGTGGTGGCCGCGCTGATGATCGCCATCCTGGCCAGTCAGGTCGCATTGTTCATTCGTGGCGACGTGAACTGGCGGTTCTTCAACGCGCCTGAACGCAGTTCGGTTAGCGGCGGGTTTATTATGCGCGAAGGGTCGAACCGGTCAGATACACTTGAGATGATGCGCATTCTACAGGATGCAACCAACGAACTGGGCCGGATCTACGAAGAGCGTCATGGCCGAAATCCAATTGACTATGTCCTGGCTGAAGTTGGTGGCAATGCCGGGCGTGCGCTTGCTGCGGCTGACGGCAAGGACGGCAGTGTGCTGGGAGGTATTTCGATTGAATTGATCGACGCCGATCTGCGCCCATATTCGAGTTTTGAGTTTGTGGGCGAGCTACAGGATTTCGTACCGCGTCACCCCAAGGTCGAAGTGATCAGCTTCCGCGGTTGGCGGTCCGGCCCCGGCGGCGATGCAATCGATGTGCAATTTTATGGCTCAGACGTAAATGTCCTGAAAGCCGCATCTGAAGATCTGCAAACTGCGCTGTCGAAGTTTCCTGAAGTTTCGGCACTTGAGGACACTTTGGCATATGACAAGGAAGAGTTTCTTCTTGACCTGACGGCGCAGGGTCAGGCGCTGGGCTTTCGGATCGAAACGCTGGGGCGGGCTTTGCGCAACCGTTTGAACGGGATTGAGGCCGCAACCTTCCCTGACGGGCCGCGCAGTGCCGAGATCCGTGTCGAACTGCCCGAAGGTGAACTGACAGCAGATTTTCTGGAACGAACTCTGATGCGTTCTCCTGATGGGGTCTACGTACCTTTGGCTGATATCGTTTCGGTCGAGCGCAAGTCCGGGTTTTCGACGGTTCGGCGTGAAAACGGCCTGAGGGTGGTTTCGGTAACAGGCGATATTTCGGAAGACGATCCGGCACGGGCCGCCGAAATTGAACGCGTGATGCAGGACGAGATCCTTCCCAATATCGCGGCCGAAAGGCAGGTTGAGTGGCGCATGTCGGGTCTGAGCGAACAGGAAAACGAATTCCTGTCCGAGGCCCGCAACGGTCTGATCCTGTGCCTGACCGGTATTTATCTTGTACTGGCCTGGGTTTTTGCCAGCTGGACACGACCCCTTGTGGTTATGGCGATTATTCCCTTTGGCCTGGTCGGGGCAATTTGGGGCCATTACATCTGGGAGGTTCCGCTGAGCATGTTCACGGTTGTCGGGTTGTTGGGCATGACAGGGATCATCATCAACGATTCGATCGTTTTGGTGACTACGATCGACGCATACCAGCAGGATCGCGGGTTGATTCCGTCTATTCTGGATGGCACGGCAGACAGGTTGCGCCCCGTGATGCTGACCACGCTGACGACGGTTCTTGGCCTTGCGCCCTTACTATATGAAGGCTCTCAACAGGCGCAATTCTTGAAACCGACTGTAATCACACTGGTATACGGGCTTGGTTTCGGAATGTTGCTGGTGTTGGTTCTTGTACCTGCCTTGCTGGGAATTCTTAATGACGTGGCACGTCCGATGACAGCCATGCGCCGTGCTGCACGGGCCCCTGACAAGGTTGTTCGTGGCGCGTTGGCCGGAACCGGCGTGATACTTGGGATCTGGTTTGCCTTGACGATGATCTGGCCCGCTGTCAACGGTGCACCGCTTGCCATGCTACAAAGCCTTTATCCCGGTGATGATGGCATTGCCGCATTGAAAATGGGGCTGGGCGCGTTTGTTGCCGGCGCTGTACCGATTGTGATTCTAAGCATTGCTGCCTCAGGTATACTCTATGGTCGCCTCACGAAATCGGCAGGTACTTAAACCGCAAGCAAGGCATATTCCAAAAGCTCAATGACCCGCGCGCTCATGGGCAGGTTGCCCTGGCGTATCTGATCGATGGGAAACCACCGGGCATCAAGTGCGTCGTCACCGGCCCTCGGCGTGCCCGAGCGATACTGACATGCGACCCCGACCAGCAGGTAATGGGACACGACCAGCCCATCTGGGGTTCGGCGCAGAAGGTCCAGATTGTTCAGATAATGTGACGGTTGCGCGATCACCGAGGTTTCTTCCAGCAATTCGCGTTGCGCCGCTTCCAATACGGTTTCACCCCATTCGACATGGCCACCGGGAAACCCCCACAGCCCGGCGTCGGGCTGCTTGCTGCGCTGAACCAGAAGAACCTGATCCTGGTGCAGAACAACGGCCAGGGCACCGATTTTTGGCGATTGGGTCATGAATTCAGCCTGCGCTGCAACCCTGAATATCAACTGCGTGATTGGCGCCCAGAACTGTAATCCGGATTTCAGACCGATCCAGCGCAAAGGGTGTACCCGATGCATTGATAATCTCGGCCTCGGCCACCAACGTATCGCCCTGCCGTTGCGCAACCGGCTGCGAAGCCCAGAGGGTGGGATTGCCGGGTTCGATCACAGCAACTTCATGACCACCTGCCGATGGCATGGTCACTCGTGCTTCGATACGCATACCATCTTTCGTTGGCGTCAGACGACACGTGGCACTGGACACGCGAGCTTCCTGCGCGGAATAGGGACGTTGCGCCAGTGCCGCGGCAATCGCGGGATGGCGCCCGGCATTGGCGTCGAGCGTGTGGTCAAAGCCCAGACGTTCCGGAATACAAACGTCTTTGCAGACGCCCAGATCCATTTCGCCCTGCAATCGGACCGGCTTGGCAGGGTTGCGCGGCGTAATCTCAATAGGAAGGACCAGTTGGTTCTTGTAACCGATCGACTGCAACCCGTTCTGATCAAAGACATCGGGGGCAGGCCATGTGATCTCAATCCGCCCGACATTGCTTGACCGTTTCCAGTTGATTTCCGGCGGGATGCCAGCGTCTCCGGGCGCGCGCCAGTAGGTTTTCCAACCATCCTCGAGCGTCAGCTTTAAGGCGGTAAGATAAGTGCCGTTTGCAGTCCGGCCACCATCCAGAACATCCAGCTGAACGACACCATCCAGACCCTGTGCGGCAACCGGGGCGGACAGATGCAGGCAAGCAAGTGCGGCGACAGCAGTGTGTTTCATCGACATCTTCATCCCTCTTAAATGCGCGGCGTTGGCCCGGATTCCAAGTCACGTTCTGTTCACTGGGATGAAATCCGCCAAAATACCCGTTGTTCTCTTGCCAATAGACATGCTGCGGGGCCATTGTTGAGGTGTTCTGAGAAAGAGATGGCGGCCCATGGACCTGACCGGAAAACTGTTGATTGCGATGCCCGGTATGGGGGATCCGCGATTCGACCATTCGGTGGTGTATGTGTGCAGCCACGGCGACGATGGAGCCATGGGTTTGATTGTGAACAAGCCCTCGGACCTGCGGATAAAGACCTTGCTGGGTCAACTGAACATCGCCTGCCGTATTCCGATTGTCGGAGAGCGCCTTGTGCATTTCGGTGGGCCGGTCGAGATGTCGCGCGGCTTTGTCCTTCACAGCGCCGATTACGAGGCCAACCTGCATTCAATGCAGATTTCTGAGGACTTCAGCATGACGGCGACACTTGATGTGCTCGAGGATTTGGCGTCAGGCAGCGGGCCGCTGAACTCGATGCTGGCGCTGGGTTATTCCGGCTGGGGGCCCGGTCAGCTTGAGGATGAAATTGCCATGAACGGTTGGCTGACCACCGACGCGACACCCAAGCTTGTTTTCGATGTGCCCGATGATGCGAAATGGGAGGCAGCGTTGGCTACTTTGGGCGTGGACCCGCTAACCCTTTCTGCCAGCGCAGGGCGGGCCTGATCAGCTGTCGCGAGGTGCTGCAGCGCGCCGCAGCCGGTCATTGATTGCCGCCCCCAATGCCGTGCCTGGGATCGGAGAAACGGCAATCGGTCGCCCGGTTTCGTTCAGTTGATGCAGAAACGCAAACAGATTTGCCGCCGCTTCGGTCAGGTCGCCAATGGCGGACAAGTTCAGGTCGCACTCAACCTGTCCAAATCCCAGCAACACCTCGTCACCCTGACGGGTTTCGGCATTCAAACGGACCGGAGCATCCGGCGCATAATGCGATTGCAACTGGCCGGGGGCGGTCAGAAGGTCACCGGATTGATGCAGATGTAGGTGTGTTTTCAGCGTCTCTTCGATTTGCTCCAGCGCGATGCCACCTGGACGCAAAAGCGCGGGTTCCCCAGCCAGACCGATGATGGTGGATTCAAGCCCGACACCGCACGGCCCGTCATCCAGAACAGCCGCGATCTTGCCGCCAAGACCTGACCAGACATGACTTGCCTTGGTCGGACTGATCTGACCCGACGGGTTTGCAGATGGCGCAGCAACCGGGCCATCAAATTCGGCCAGCAGCGCGTGCGCTGTCGGATGTGCCGGAACGCGCACGGCCAGCGTGTCCAAACCTGCCGTCACTAGCGAAGAAATCCCGTGCCCTTCGCGCAAGGGCAAAACCAAGGTAAGCGGACCGGGCCAAAAGGCCTGCGCCAGATGCTCGGCCTGATTTGACCATAGCACATACCGTTGCGCCGCGGCGACCGATGCGACATGTGCGATCAGGGGGTTGAAACTGGGCCGCCCCTTGGCCTCGTAGATCGACGCCACCGCCTGCCCGTTGCGTGCATCGCCGCCCAGGCCATAGACCGTCTCGGTCGGGAAGGCGACCAGAAGGCCCTGTCGCAACATATCTGCAGCCCGCGCGATACCGCCGGGATCCACCGTCAATTCCTGAGTGCCGGTTGAGATCATAACTGGTGACGCCGCGTTTTGGTTGCTTGAAACATAAGGGACAGTAGGTAATTGATCCAAGCTCATACGCTTACCGGCGCTTGCCCACAATTCCAAGCCTGCCGATATGTTCTGAATTGTTAGCCTTCGAGAGTGATCATGCCCTATCGCACCCCAATTTCAGATTACCAGTTCCTGCTGGACCATGTGGTCGGGTTCGACCAGGTCGCTGCGACGGATAAATTTGTTGATGCCAGCGGGGATGTGGTCAATGCGATCCTGACCGAAGCTGGAAAAATGTGCGAAGAGGTGATGGCCCCTCTGCAGCGCCCCGGTGATCTGGAACCTGCACGACTTGAAAATGGCGTGCTGCGAACTTCTCCGGGATATGCAGACGGTTGGAAGGCAATTGCCGAAGGTGGCTGGATCGGGATCAGTGGCAATCCTAAATACGGGGGGATGGGGCTGCCTATGACCATCACCACGGCGGTCAACGAGATGATGAGTGCTGCTTGCCTGTCGCTTCAACTTGCGCCGCTTATGTCTCAGGGCCAGATTGAGGCGTTGGAGCATCACGCCAGCGACGAATTGAAAGCGCTGTATCTGCCTAAGATGATGACGGGGGAATGGTCGGGCACCATGAACCTGACCGAAGCTCAGGCCGGATCGGATGTTGGCGCGCTGTCTGCGAAGGCTGAGCCGAACGGTGACGGGACATATTCGATCACCGGTCAAAAGATATTCATCTCGTGGGGCGATACCGATTTTACCGAGAATGTCTGCCATCTGGTACTGGCTCGCCTTCCCGATGGAGTGCCCGGCACCAAAGGGATTTCATTGTTCCTTGTCCCTAAATTCCTGCCTGACGCAAATGGTGACCCGGGCGCGGCCAATGATCTAAAAGTGGTTTCGCTGGAACACAAGATGGGTTTGCACGGATCGCCCACCTGCGTGATGCAATATGACAGAGCCAAAGGCTGGCTGGTCGGTGCCGAACATGGCGGTATGGCTGCCATGTTTACCATGATGAACAATGCGCGTCTTGGTGTTGGCGGACAGGGCGTGGGCGTGGCCGAAGGTGCATACCAGCACGCGTTGGCCTATGCCCTGGAACGGAAACAAGGCAAAACGCCGTCCGGGACGATCATCGATCATGCGGATGTGCGCCGCATGCTTTTGGATATGCGTGCTGATGTTTATGCCGCGCGCGCGATCCTGTTGGCTAATGCGGTCGCGATCGATATGGCAGAGGCCACTGGTGACGCCGATTGGGCTGCGCGGGCCGCGCTGTTGACGCCGATCAGCAAGGCGTTTGGTACTCAGACCGGGATGCGTGTGGCTGAAACCGGGGTCCAGGTGCATGGTGGCATGGGATATATTGAGGAAACCGGCGCGGCACAGTTCTATCGCGATGCGCGTGTCACCGCGATCTACGAGGGCACCAACGGTATTCAGGCGATGGACCTTGTTGCGCGGAAGATGATGGACGGGGGCGAGGCTGCTTCGAACTTGCTGGATGAGATCGAAGACCAGGCCGAACGCGCCCGTGCAATGCTGCCTGATCTGGCGGGTCCGGTCTGGGAAGCCACCGAAACACTGCGCGAGGCGACAGAGTGGCTGGTCGCACAGGACGATTTGAATAACCGCTTTGCAGGCGCAGTTGCTTATTTGCAGGCTTTTGCCCGGGTGCTGGGCGGGCATTATCACCTGACCGCAGCCCTTGCCGACCCAGAGGGACCGCGGGCGAAACTGGCGCGATATTATATCAACGCCCTGTTGCCCGAACATTCGGGCCTTTTGGCGCGGGCGCAGAACGGGGCGGATGACCTTTTCGCGCTGAGCACGGACGAGTTTGCAGCCTGATGGATGGGGATCACGTCTTGGGGATCAGATATCCGTGGGCTGAACCGCCCGCGCAGGGCGCAGCCACCGAGATTGCCCAAGGTGTTCTCTGGATGCGCTTGCCCCTGCCGATGGCGCTGGACCATGTAAACATCTACGCTCTGGACGATGGCGACAGCTGGACCGTGATCGATACGGGGCTGTCCTCGAACAAGACGCGGCGCATCTTGGAAGCGTTGATGGCCGGGCCACTTGCAGGCAAGCCGATCAGGAGGGTGGTGGTGACTCACCATCATCCCGACCATGTTGGCAATGCCGGATGGTTTCAGACGGAACACGGCGCCGAGCTGGTGACAAGCCGCACCTCGTGGCTGTTTGCGCGGATGCTGACGCTGGATGTGCAGGAAACCTGGCCGCAAGAAACGCTGGAATTCTATCGCAGTGCGGGGATGGCATCCGATGTTCTGAACAAACGGATGGCGGACCGGCCCTTTAATTTTGCCGACACGGTCTATCCCATGCCGCTGGGTTTTACCGGGATCAAGCAGGGTGACGTGATCCGTATGGGTGGACGTGACTGGGACGTTCATATGGGCAATGGCCATGCGCCGGAACACGCCACCTTCTGGAGCCGCGATGACAATCTGGTACTCAGCGGTGATCAGATCCTCAGTTCAATCAGTCCCAATCTGGGTGTCTATGCGACCGAACCCATGGCAGATCCGGTGTCAGGATGGATGGAGGCCTGTGAGAGGCTTCAGGTACTCGCCCGTCCCGATCATCTGGTTTTAGGCGGGCACAAATTGCCCTTCACCGGTCTGCCGTTGCGCATGAAGCAGTTGATTGACAACCACCATGGCGCGCTGGAACGGTTGCTGGATCATCTGGATCAGCCCAAATCTGCCGCTGACTGCTTTATACCGCTGTTCAAACGTACAATCCAAGAGGGTGAGTATGGCCTTGCGCTGGTTGAGGCGGTTGCACATGTAAATCACCTCTACCACATTGGTGCAGTAACCCGGACGCAACGCGCGGACGGGGCATGGCTGTATCAGCGCAAAGGGTAGACGAATGCAGGACCAGATCGAAACCTCGGCCGAGGCCGCAGAAGCCGCAGCGTTGCCAAGATGTTACGAGGTGCACGCTGATCCAAAAGCGGAATCCGGAACCAAAAAACTGCCAGAGACGTTGAAAAAACCGGTGGCCAGCAAAAGCCCCGCACAATGGGCCTACGAGCGGCTAATCCTGTATATCCAGAATTTCGAACAGACATTGGACGGCGATCATGAGGTCGCCATGGGTTTCACTGGCGGCGATGCAGGCGTGATGCGGATCGAGGGGATGGGTTATTTCGACCCCGACATGATAACCTTTTACGGGTCCGACGGGACCGGAGCCCGCACGCAACTGGTGCAACATGTCAGCCAGTTGAACGTGATGTTGCGTGCGCTTCCCAAATCGGTTGAAGACAAGCCAGCCAACCGCATCGGGTTCCGCCTGGCTGCGGACCTGAAAGACAGCTGACTTGCAATTCACGTTTGCGCGCCTTTGAATGAATGTATCAGTTCGGAGGCGACCGCGTGAACAGATATTTCCATGCCGTAACACATGCCTACGCGGGGGCTTGGGCCCGGCGTCGGGTTTTTGTGCCAATTTATATCGCTGTGCGATTACTGCTTGTTGCGCTGATTGCGCCAGGGGTGGCACTGACGGTCAATCTGGCAGTCTCTCTGTCTGACCAGACGGCCTTGACGGATCAGGACATTGCCATGTTCCTGCTGTCTCCGGTCGGGTTTATCTCGTCTGTTGTAGTTCTGAGCCTGTTTCTGCTGGCCGAGGTCTTTGTGTTCTCGGTCATGGCCGGGTCGCTGCGTATGGGCGAACAAGATCCCTGGCGCGCTGGCAGTGCGGCGCTCGCGTTGATCCTGTCCCGTTTCCCGGCGTTGTTCGGATTTGCCGTGCGTTTCATCCTGCGTGTCCTGTTGCTTGCCCTGCCATTCGTGGCTGTCGCTGGCCTGATCGCTTGGTGGACGCTGACTGAATACGACATCAACTATTACCTGACCTTCCGCCCCCCCGCCTTCAAGGTGGCGGTTCTTCTGATCGGAGTGGTTGTTCTTGTACTGGCGTGGCTTTTGATCCGTCGCCTGTCCGCCTGGGCGCTGGCCCTGCATTTGGTCCTTTTCGAACGAACTGCGCCCCGAACGGCGTTTGCCCAAAGTGCGCAGAAGATGGAAGGCAGGCGCGGGCGGTTGAAGATCGAACTTGCCCTTTGGCTGGGGATGCGCCTTGTCATCGCCGCTTTGATTGCCGCAGTGGCCAGCCTTTTGTTTACTTTCGTACCCGTGCAGGACGGCAGCAACCTCAAGCTGGCCCTGACCTTCAGTTTTGTCGTCGCAGGGCTGTGGTCATTGGCGGGGCTGGTTCTGGCGGCAACGGCGCTGGGCGCGTTGGCCGTCTTGTTGGACGGGTTTTTCGATATTGACGCAAAAAAGATCGCCCACCCAGAACCCCGGAAAATTCGGGCGCCTGTATTTGTGACAGTGGGCGCATCCCTTGCCGCGTTGGTTATTGGCCTTTGGTCAGGTCAAAGTCTGCTGGAACGTGTGCAGGCCCCGGATCATGCCGAGGTCATTGGCCACCGGGGTGCAGCGGCCTTGCGGCCGGAAAACACGATGGCCTCGGTTCTGAAAGCCATCGAGGACGGCGCGGATTGGGTTGAAATCGACGTTCAGGAATCTGCGGATGATGTGATCATCGTGGCCCATGACAGCGATTTCATGAAGCTGGCGGGTGTTAACCTGAAGGTCTGGGATGCAACGATGGCGGATGTGGCAGATATCGACATCGGCAGCTGGTTTGATCCGGAATACGCCTCGGAACGAACGCCAACTCTGCGTGATGTGCTGGAGGCGGCCAAAGGCAAGTCCAGGGTTCTTATCGAACTGAAATACTATGGCCATGATATTGATCTGGAAAACCGGGTGATCAATCTGGTGGAAGAGTTGGAGATGCAGGACGAGGTCGCCACCATGTCGTTGAAATATCCGGCCGTCCAAAAGATGAAGAAACTGCGCCCGGACTGGCGTTCGGGTGTATTGGCGGCCACAGCCATTGGTGATCTGTCGGGGTTGGAGGGCGAGTTTGTCGCAATCAATGCAGGGATGGCAACTCCGGGCCTGATCCGAAAGGTTCACGATGCCGGTAAGGATATCTATGTCTGGACAGTGAACGATCCGCTGCAAATGTCCAAAATGGCGTCTATGGGCGTTGATGGTCTGATCACCGACCGCCCGGCCATGGCCAATGAGGTTCTGCGCGTGCGTGCCGAAATGGGACCAGCAGAGCGGCTGATGTTGTGGTTGGCCACGACTTTCGGATTGCAGGTCGACACCAAGGCGATGCGCGATGAAAGCCCTTAATCTTTCGCTGCTGTTGCTCGTTATTCCGCACGCCGCCTTGGCACAGGACTTGATGCGCCGGTTCGAAATGCCTGCCCATCGCGCCTTGATGGACCAGAGCGAAAGCGCCGAGCTGCAACCATTCGAAACAGACGGGTGTTCGGGTGGGTTGTCCGCAAGCTGGCGCTGGGTGGCAAAGCAGTTCCCGCAGGTTGGCGAGCTTTTTGAAGAACATCCGCCTTGGGAAAACTGTTGTGTGATCCACGACCGGGCATATCACAATGCCGGCGGCGCGGATTCGGCCGAGGAAAGCTATGACGCGCGTTTGGCGGCGGATGATGCCCTGCATGCCTGTGTTAAGGCGCATGGAGATCTGTATGCCGACGAATACGCGGATCGCTATGATATGGAACCTGACCAGATCCGAACCATTCACGCGATCACCGCGGATGCCATGTATGGGGCGGTTCGTTTCGGTGGCGGGCCGTGCAGCGGCCTGCCCTGGCGATGGGGGTTCGGTTATCCCGGATGCTCGGTCCTCAAGTAAGCGCGCCCTGCGCGCGAATGACGTGGTGACAGGCGTTTTGTTTTCCATTATCCAACAAGTCAAACACGCGAATTGGGATTCTGAGACTCATGGCTGAATACAAGCACGGCGAAATGAACATCGATGTTCAAACCAAAACTTTCAACGGTTTCATCAAAGCCACCACCTGGTGTGTGGTTGCAATCGCCTTGTTGTGCCTGTTCCTGGCCGTTTTCGCCTCGTAAGCAACTCGGGGGCGGCTTTGCTCAGGATATTGACTGCGTGCCTTGTGGCCGCAACGTTGGCTGGTTGCGCTGCATCACAGCGCCCGCAAGCGGATCAGACTGAAATTACGTCCCGCTCCTATCGCGATCCGGGGCCATCGACCCTGACCTTGTACACGATGATCAGCACCCGGACCGGTTCGGGTGCGCATACGTCGCTGATGATCAGTGGCAGTGAGCGGGTTATTTTCGACCCGGCAGGATCGTTCCGGGCGGATGTTGTACCGATCAGGAACGACGTGCTGTATGGAATCACTCCGAATGTCGAACGTGCGTATCGCAGCAGCCACGCCCGCGAAACACATTATGCGCGCATCCAGACGATCGAGGTCACTCCGCAACAGGCCGAAATTGCATTGCAACTGGCCAAGCAGATGGGCCCGGTGGCTGGTGCTTTCTGTGCGAACTCTACTTCGCAACTGTTGCAGCAGGTTCCGGGGTTCGAACAGATCACGACTACATTCTATCCGGTCAAACTGTCGGATCAGTTTGGAGCGTTGCAAGGTGTTCAATCGGCGGAATACCGTGAAAACGACGACGCGGACCTGCAAAAGGGACTGGCGTTCAACAATGCGCGCCTGAACCAGCTGGACGCGGCTTCATCCAACTAGATACAGCAATGTGTAAAGTGTTGCCGCCCCGGTAAAAATGGCCGCCAGCACGTTCTTGGTTAGAATGCCCACAGACAATGCAACCGCTGCGGCCGACATACGGGGTATATCCGGTTGTCCTTCGGTGGCCGCAGGCCAAACCACCAGCGGCGCGATCAGTGCGGGCAGGATGGCCACGGCTGTATATCGAAGGTGACGTAACAACCAGGGCGGCATTGGGCGATCACCGACGAGACCGATGAAGGTAAAGCGCAAAGCATAGCTGCCCACCGCAAGACCCACGATGATGATCCATATTGTTGTCTGATCGATCTGGTTCATGGCGTGTTCCGCTTTAGCATCAATTCCGCCTGCGCGCCGGCCATCATCCCTGCAGCGCCTGCGATCAGCAGGCCCAGATTGAACGGCACACTCACGGTCAGCAGGGCAACGACAATGGCGACCAGGGCGGCGATGACATGGGCCAGCGTACGCATCATTGGTCCGATCATCGCCAGAAAGGTGATCGGCAGGGCAAAGTCCAGCGCCCAACTCTCTGGGATCTGAGCGCCCAGCACGGCACCCAGACAGGTTCCCAGAACCCACAGCGGTGTGATCGGAGTGACCGAACCCAAGAAATAGGCCATTCGCTGGGGGATCGTTAGATCAGGCTCTTTTTCGAACTGCGCGATTGAACAGGCGTAAGACTGATCCACGATCAGGTAAGCCGCACATGCTCTTTGCCACAAGGGGGCGGCACCCAAGAACGGCGTCAGCGATGCGGAATACATCGCAACCCGCAGGTTCACTGCCAGAGCCGAAATCAAAACGATGGTTGTAGGCGTTTCATCCTGCAGAAGTTGCAGAGCTGTGAACTGCGCCGCGCCTGCAAAAACGGTGACGGAGAAGGCAATGGTCTGCACGATATTCAGCCCGGCTTCTGTCGCGAAGACACCAAACAACAGGCCAAAAGGCACAGCCACGAAGACAAACGGCGTGCCGTCGCGAAAACCTTTCCAGAAGTATGACTTGGATGTGGCAGAGGCCATGGCTAAATCCTATGGTGACGCCAGCAGCAGTATCGGTCTTGTGGAGGGGTTGCAATTGGTCACCGAAACCGACGTGTCAGACTATGTAATCGCTCCTGATCCGGGCGCGGCCCGCCTGACCCGCGCGGTCGAGGGGGTGGACCAGAATGGCGAGGTCAGTCAGATTTCAGTGGTTGAAGAGCGCCCACTGACGATCTTCCTCAACGCGCAGGAAATTGTGACGGCGATGACGATTGGTGACTATCCCGAATATCTGGCGCTGGGTTTCCTGCGAAATCAGGGCATGTTGCTGGCCGATGATGAGATTACCCGTGTCGATTACGATGATGATCTTGAAACCGTTGTTGTCCGCACCGCACGCGCGACTTCGTACGAGGACAAGCTGAAGAAAAAGACGCGCACCAGTGGCTGCGCTGTGGGAACGGTGTTCGGGGACATGATGGAGGGTCTTGAGGGCGTTCAGCTGCCGCAAGTGCAGGTGCGTACCTCGTGGCTTTACGAACTGGCGGCCAAGATCAATCGCACCCCGTCGCTTTATCTTGAGGCCGGGGCAATTCATGGGACTGTATTGTGCCGCGAAAACCGTCCGCTGGTTTATATGGAAGACGTGGGTCGCCATAATGCCGTCGACAAGATCGCAGGTTGGATGCTTTCCGAGGGGGCGACGGCGGAGGACAAGATCCTCTATACCACCGGTCGCCTGACATCCGAGATGGTGATCAAAACGGCGATGATGGGTATTCCTGTGTTGGCGTCCCGTTCCGGCTTCACCGCCTGGGGTGTCGAGATCGCGCGTGAGCTCGGCCTTACGCTGATCGGCCGGATGCGCGGACAGCGCTTTGTTTGTCTTTCCGGTGAGGAACGGTTGGTTCGCGATGTGGACCCGTCGACGGTTGTGGCCGAAGACAGGAAACACCGGCGGAAGAGTAGCCAATGAATGATGAAAACAGAAAACCTCTCGGCGTCATCCTCGCAGGCGGGCAGGCCACCCGGATGGGTGGTGGTGACAAAGGTTTATTGCAGATTGGCGGGCGGAGCCTGCTGTCCCATGTGGTTGATCGGCTGTCTCCTCAAGTCGATGGTTTGGCCCTGAACGCAAATGGTGACCCCAAGCGTTTCAGCGATTTGACGCTACCCGTTCTGCCTGACACGATTGAAGGCTTCGCTGGCCCTTTGGCCGGTGTTCTGGCGGGGCTCGACTGGGCGGCAGATCAGGGGGCCGACAGTATCGTAACGGCTGCCGCAGATACACCGTTCTTCCCGCGTGATTTGGTGGCGCGCCTGCAAGAGGCGGCAGAGGGGCAGGTGCATCCTCTGGTCTTGGCCACTACTCCGCGAACGGGCGACGAAGCGCTGAAATCCGGAGGGGGCGGGCGGGTCAACCGGCACCCGACCTTTGGGCTCTGGCCTGTGGCTCTGCGCGATGATCTGCGGGCGGCTCTGACGGACGGGTTGCGCAAGGTCGTGCTGTGGACTGATAAACATGACGGACGCGAGGCTATGTTCCAGGCTGACCCGTTTGATCCGTTCTTCAACGTCAATACACCTGACGATTTGGACCGCGCCCGGACACTGTTGGAGCAGGTATGAGAGTCTACGGTGTCACTGGCTGGAAAAACGCAGGCAAAACCGGGCTGATGGAACGACTGGTGGCCGAGATCACGGGGCGGGGTTTTACCGTCTCAACTGTCAAACATGCGCATCACGGCGTCAATGTGGACCAGCCGGGCACGGACAGTCATCGTCACCGCGTTGCTGGTGCCAGCGAGGTGTTGCTTGCGTCGGGGCAGCGCGTCGCCTTGATGCAAGAGCTGCGCGGTGCGCCCGAGCCAACTTTGGCCGAATTGCTGGCGCGGCTTTCTCCGGTTGATCTGGTGCTGGTCGAAGGCTTCAAGCGGGAAGGCCACCCAAAGATCGAGGCGTTTCGCGCCGAGGCGGGAAACCCTTTGATCGCGATTGAAAACGATACCGTTCGAGCCGTTGCCAGCGACACGGCGCTGGAACTGGATTGCCCGGTTTTCGACTTGAATGATACAGTCAGGATCGCGGACTTCATATTGGATGAAGTCGGTTTGTGACCCTGTTCCAGACCTTTGCCATGGTGGACTGGTCTGGTGGAAATGACACCGGGCCAACACCGCGCAAAGACGCGATCTGGGTCTGTATTGCGCGTGAAGGGCGGGCACAGGGACCTGAATACCTACGCAACCGGGCGCTTGCCGAGGCGTGGCTGGATGCCCTGATCCACACCGAACTGAAAGCAGGCCGACGCCTATTTCTGGGGTTTGACTTCCCTTTTGGATACCCGAAGGGTTTTGCCCGCGCGATGACCGGAACGGATGACCCCTTGGTCTTGTGGGATTGGTTCGAACAGCATGTCGAGGACGGTCCGAAAACGAACAATCGTTTCGACTTGGCAGGCCGGATCAATCGACAATTCGGAGGAAGAGGCCCATTTTGGATGAATGGCCTTGGGCGCGAAATTGATGGTTTGCCGCGAACCAAGACGGGCTATTCCAATCCGTTTTCCGACCGTCGTGCGGTTGAAGCCTCGGCAAAAGGCAGTTTCACCTGCTGGCAGATGGCGGGTGCAGGCGCGGTCGGTGGGCAGGTGATGATGGGGCTTCCAGTCCTAAGCAGGCTCCGCCATCGCTTTGCCGGACAAGTCGCGGTCTGGCCGTTCGAGCCGTTGGATAAACCCGTCGCCTTTGTGGAGATCTGGCCGTCGCTCACCTTGGGAGCGCAACCAGACGGGCGGATCAAGGATGCTTGGCAAGTCGAACAGGTCGCCTTGACTCTGTCGCGTTTGACAGAGCAGGAGTTGAATGCGCAATTAGATGTTTCTGCGGCAGAGGAAGGCTGGATATTGGGTGTTACACAGAACAAGCCGAACATAGCCCCGCCACCGTTGCGCAACGATTGTTTTGCGCTGCCAGCGGGTGTGGAGTGGACGCCGGTTGATGACGCCTTGGCCTATTTGCGCGACAGGTTGCATCCGATTACCTCGGTTGACACGGTCGCGCTGAATAAGGCGAGTGGGCGCATTCTGGCAGAAGATGTTACAGCCCAACGTTCCAACCCGCCGCAACCGAATACAGCCGTGGATGGGTTCGGGTTCGCTGGTCCGGTTTCAGATGGGCCACAGATCCTGCCGCTGGTCGATGGGCGCGCAGCAGCCGGTATCCCGTTTGAAGGTGACGTTCCCGTGGGCCAGGCATTGCGCGTTCTGACGGGTGCGGCGCTGCCTGACGGGGTGGATACGGTTATTCTGGAAGAAGATGTCACAGTTAAAGACGGGCATATCGCGTTCCATGGTCCGCTGAAAAAGGGGGCAAATACCAGGCAAGCGGGCGAGGATGTGGCCGCAGGCGATCTGGCCCTGCCTACAGGACGCCGATTGACACCGGCTGATCTTGCGTTACTCACCGCTTTGGGCATTGCCGAGGTGAATGTGCGCAAGCCGCTGCGTGTCGCCGTGGTATCGACCGGCGATGAACTGATCGACGCCGGAGCGCGCGCCGGACCGGGTCAGATATTCGACGCCAACCGCCCGATGCTGTTGTCTCTGGTCGAAAGGCTGGGGTTTGTACCTGTGGATATGGGGCGTGTTTCAGATGATCGGGACGCCCTGCGGGAACGGCTGGATCAGGCTGCGGAACAGGCAGATGTGATACTGACGAGTGGTGGCGCATCTGCTGGTGACGAAGACCACGTATCTGCCTTGCTGCGCCAGGCGGGGGCGATGCAACACTGGAGGATCGCCTTGAAACCCGGTCGCCCTCTGGCTTTGGGGTTGTGGTCCGGAACCCCTGTCTTTGGACTGCCCGGCAATCCCGTTGCCGCCTTGGTCTGCACCTTGATCTTTACGCGACCGGCGCTGGGCCTGATGTCTGGCGAAGGCTGGATCGAACCGCAAGGGTTCGAAGTTCCCGCGGCCTTTGAAAAGCGCAAGAAACCGGGCCGCCGCGAATACCTGCGCGCGCGCATACGGGAAGGCCGGGTTGAAGTCTTCAAGTCAGAAGGATCGGGCAGGATCAGCGGGCTCAGCTGGGCCGAAGGGCTGGTCGAAATTGAAGATGGAGCTCGGCACATCCAACCCGGGGATATGGTTCGCTTCATACCGTATGGAAGTTTCGGATTGTGAAAATCACGGTCTCACGCGGTTTTTCTGATGCTGAACGCCCACTGGTGGCGACCCTGTTCTGGCAGGCATTTTCGGCGAAACTGAATAAAGTCATGGGCCCGGATGAAAAGGGGCTGGCTTTCTTCGAAACTTCGTTGAACCCGGATTATGCGCTGGTTGCACGGGACAAGGAAGACCGGGTTTTGGGGCTTGCAGGTTTCAAGACACGCGATGGTGCATTGGCCGGAGGCAGAATGTCAGACCTAGCAAAGGTCTATGGCTGGTTTGGGGCCATTTGGCGCGCCCTCATCCTCAGCATTTTGGAGCTCGAACTGAAACCCGGCGTGTTTCAGATGGATGGCATATTTGTGGCCGCGGGCTCGCGTGGCAAAGGTGTTGGTACGGCCTTGCTGGATGCCGTTAAGCGTGAGGCGCGGAAACAAAACATGTCAGTCGTTCAGCTTGACGTTATCGACACAAACCCCCGCGCCCGCGCTTTATATGAGCGCGAAGGATTTCGGCCTGTGGGTGAAGAAAAAACCGGACCTTTAAGTTACGTGTTTGGTTTCAGCAGCGCGACCAAGATGTCTTGGGTCGTCAAATCGGACTAATCAAACGTCCCGGCCACGCGTCCCAGCAACATGAACGCCCGCGCCGTGCGGGTCTCACCCAAAGCGCTCAGTTCTGCATCGCTTGCGTTGGGCTCGAACTCGGCCATCATCTTGTCGAAGCGGCGGAGAAAATGGTGGGCGGCGTCGCGGAAAATCGGATCCTGTTTCATCCGCGCAGCTGTCAGTGCCAGCGAGGACCTGTCCCGTACACCCCCCAGCGCGGCAACGGCGCGACCCCGCGCGCCCTGCGCGAACTGGCGCCAGATTTCGGGCCGGGCCATGTCAGGGCGCAAGTCGTCCATATAGATGCCTTCCTGGCTGAGCAGTGTAAGAACATCCTGCGAGGCTTGCACGATCTGTGCCGTCTTGCGGTCTTTCAGCGCCACGCGCAGGGCGTTGAACCCTTCGGTGTCATTCTGAGTTTCCGGAAAATTCAAGGCGCGGATAAAGATATCGGTGCTCAGCGGTGGCGCAATTTCTTCCGCAGATGTGCCCAGTTCAAGCGAGGTCTGAGCACCCGCAACGAGTGGTTTTGCCGGGGCATAAGGGGGCGTTGTGCGCTTGGTCGAAAATGTTGCCAGCGTGCTTTCGGTTTTCCGCGTCGCGGCTGCGATCTCATCCAGTTTCTTGGCCACTGCCGGTTCGTAGGTGCTGGATGCGCGCTGCTGCTGCGCCACATAAGCCTGACGGATCGCATCAATCGCAGTTTGCAGCCGCGCGCTTTCCTCGCGCATCACGCGGCTGGCACGCATGGCAGTGGCCGCGACCCAGATCATCGCCACAGGCATGAAAACGGCCAGAAAGGTGACAACAAAACCACCGCTTTGCGCCTTATCTGGCAACACCAGAAAAACAACCGACACCACCAGCCAAATTAGGCTGAGCACCAGTGCGGCAATCTCAATCTCGGTGACAGACGGTGCCTTTGGGCGGTCATAGATGCCCAGCGAAGTCGGTCTTTCAGTTTCCGGGTCAGGTTTGGGCCCCGACATTACATGCGCTCCGGTCAGGCGTACTTGATACTCAGAATTTCATAAGAACGCACGCCGCCAGGGGTGCGCACCTCGACGCTGTCACCTTCGTCCTTGCCGATCAGGGCGCGGGCGATGGGGGATTTGATATTCAAAAGGCCGGCTTCGATATTGGCTTCATATTCACCGACGATTTGCCACGTCTTTTCTTCGTCGGTATCTTCGTCAACCAAAGTAACCTTTGCGCCAAATTTGACTGCGCCGGACAGTTTTGTTGGATCAATTACATCCGCCAGCGACAGGATACCTTCCAGTTCTTTAATGCGGCCTTCGATAAACCCCTGCTTTTCGCGGGCTGAATGGTATTCGGCATTTTCTTTCAGGTCGCCAAGTTCACGCGCCGATGCGATGGCTTCGATGATCGCAGGGCGTTCAACGGATTTGAGGTTCTTCAGCTCAGCTGCGAGTGCGGCATTGCCCGCAGGCGTCATAGGGATCTTTTCCATACTCTCTACGTCCACGCATAAACTGACTCGCCCCGCCGCACAGAAGCGTCGGGGCGAGTCCTAGGTTGACGATTACCTGACCCAAATACCACGTGAATTGCAAGAGGTGTCAGCAGGTGCAGCGATCAATTCGCAACATCGTGCCGTCTGGATTGTTTCGGGTGTGGCCTGTGGCGATGGTCCGGTTGCCCGCCCTTGCACCATCGCCTCGAAGGCGTGCAGAGCCACAGCATCTCAATCATATTGAACCACTTCAAACTCGATGCCGTTGTCATCCCTGAAATAGAACCGACGCCCCGGTTCGTAATCGGCATGATTATGGGGTTCGAACCCGGCCTTGCGCACCTTGACCTCGGTTGCGTCGATATCTTCGACCAGAACACCAACATGGTTCAGCCCGCCGACGACATCGTAGCTGCTTTCGACCAATGGTTTCGGCGCATCGGGTTTGTAAAGCGCAAGATAGGTGTGGGCCGATCCGACATGCACTGTATATCCGCCTGATATTGCGGGTCCTTCCCACCGTGTTTTCCAGCCAAAGACCTGCTGCATCCAGGCGGCCGAGGCCTGTGGATCGCTGACAGTGAAATTGGTATGCTCAAGCGTTGCCATCATGGGATCTCCTTTTTGGCTTGTTTCGACTCACCGTAATTTATAAACCTAACTTTAGGTCAAGGTATTTCTTCGAGGGTGACATGGCTGTTTCAGAAGGGTTGGCAATCGGGGCATTGGCCCGACGTACGGGGTTGGCCGTTTCAGCGATACGGTATTACGAAGCACAGGGTTTGATTGCGCCCTGGCGCAATGCGGGTGGGCAGCGACGTTACCAGCGGGCAGATATCCGGCGGCTGAGCTTTGTCATGATCGCGCAGCAGTTCGGCCTGACCTTGCCTGAAATTCGCGAGGTCTTGTCGGGCTTGCCGGGAAAGCGAACACCGACACCACAGGATTGGAAAGCCATAAGCGTGCGGTTGCGCACTCATCTGGACCAGCGAATCGATATCCTGATGCGATTGCGCGACAATCTGGACGGCTGCATCGGATGCGGGTGCCTCAGCTTGCCGAAATGCAAGCTTTATAACCCCGATGACAGGGCAAAATCCCATGGTAGCGGTCCCAGATACCTGATGGGTGATGCACCAGAGGACTGATGTGTCGAATAGCGCCCTTGTTACGCCGTGTTTCGATTGACCAAAGTCTTTCTGACCATGTAATCAGCCGTGAAACAAAATTGCGCAGATCCTGCAGTGACAGCGCCAATTCGGAAAGTAAGCTAGGGAGCCCGCGATGGCCGAGATTGAACGCGAAGCAATGGAATATGACGTGGTGATCGTAGGCGCAGGTCCTGCGGGCCTGTCGGCGGCCATTCGACTGAAACAGTTGGACGCGGATCTGAATGTTGTCGTGTTGGAAAAAGGCTCAGAAGTGGGCGCTCATATCCTGTCTGGCGCAGTTCTCGATCCCTGCGGGCTGGACGCTTTGATCCCGGATTGGAAGGCAAAAGGTGCTCCGCTGAACGTGCCGGTGCATGAAGACAATTTCTACATGCTGGGTGAGGCAGGCAAAATCCGAATCCCCAACTTCCCGATGCCGCCGCTGATGAACAACCATGGCAACTATATCGTGTCGATGGGCAATGTCTGCCGCTGGATGGCCGAGCAGGCCGAAGAGCTGGGCGTGGAAATCTTCCCCGGCATGGCCTGTTCCGAGCTGGTTTACGGCGACAATGGCGAAGTCAAAGGCGTCGTGGCCGGCGTCTTTGGTCTGGAAGCGGATGGCTCTTATGGCCCCAATACTGAGCCGGGCATGGAACTGCACGGCAAATACGTCTTCCTGTCGGAAGGTGTGCGCGGATCACTGTCCAAGGAAGTCATCGCCAAATATGACCTGTCTGTCGGCAAAGAGCCGCAGAAATACGGCGTCGGCATGAAAGAGATCTGGGAGATTGACCCGGCCAAGCACAAGGAAGGTACGGTCACGCACACAATGGGCTGGCCTCTGGGCGGCAACGCAGGCGGCGGATCGTTCATCTACCATCTTGAAAACAATCAGGTCTATGTCGGCTTTGTGGTTCACCTGAACTACAAGAACCCGCACCTGTACCCCTATATGGAATTCCAGCGCTTCAAGCATCACCCGATGGTGGCCGAGCTGCTGAAAGGCGGCAAGCGCGTGGCATACGGTGCCCGTGCGATCACCGAGGGTGGTCTTCAGTCGATGCCCAAGCTGGTGGCGCCGGGCGTAGCGCTGCTGGGCTGTTCAGCGGGCATGGTCAACGTGCCGCGCATCAAGGGCAACCACAATGCGATGCTATCGGGCAAGGCTGCCGCCGAGGCCGCCTATGACGCGATCAAGGCTGACCGTTCGGGCGATGAGCTGACCGCTTACGAGGCCGACGTTCGCAATGGCGCGA
Source organism: Ruegeria sp. AF1 (assembly GCF_056542125.1). Taxonomy (NCBI): domain Bacteria; kingdom Pseudomonadati; phylum Pseudomonadota; class Alphaproteobacteria; order Rhodobacterales; family Roseobacteraceae; genus Ruegeria; species Ruegeria sp. AF1. The sequence continues at coordinate 169,416 of NZ_JBQFZG010000003.1, read as the reverse complement.
TTGGCAAGGACCTGAAGAAGGTGCGCAACGTCAAGCCGATGTGGTCCAAGTGGGGCATGATCCCCTCGCTGGTGCTGGGTGGCCTGGACATGTGGACCAACACATTGGGCTTTTCGTTCTTTGGTACGCTGGGACACGGCAAGAACGATGCCCAGTCGACTGAGGAAGCCAGCAAGCACAAGCCGATCGATTATCCCAAGCCCGATGGGACGCTGTCCTTTGACCGTCTGACCAACGTGTCCTTTGCGGCAACCAATCACGAGGAAAGCCAGCCCTGCCACCTGCGCCTGACGGACCCGGATATCCCGGTCAAGGTCAACCTGCCCAAGTTCGACGAACCGGCGCAGCGCTATTGCCCGGCAGGCGTGTACGAAATGGTCGAGGATGACAACGGTCCGCGATTCGTCATCAACTTCCAGAACTGCGTTCACTGCAAAACCTGCGACATCAAGGATCCAAGCCAGAATATCACCTGGACCACGCCGCAGGGTGGCGACGGACCAAACTATCCGAACATGTAAGCAAAAAACCGGTAATGGCAGGGTCGTGAAGGCTCTGCCATTGCCTCTTGCCGACCGAAGCCCTAGCTTAACCGTCAGTCAACGATAGCAAGGCAGGATTTCGGTGGTTTCCCTGGTTCGTCGCGCGGCATTGTCCGTGCTGCTCATGTCGTCGGTCGCAGTTCCGGCCTTTTCAGAATCGGGTGCCGGTTCTTATCTGGCCGGGCGTCAGGCGATTTACGAAAGCGACTATTCTGCGGCGGAAAGATACTACGCCCAGGCTCTCAGGTTTGATCCGGAAAACGCGCTGCTCTTGGAAAGCGTTGTTGTCGCCCGCCTTGCGCTGGGGGAAATTGCCCGTGCTTTGCCTGTTGCAAAGCAGATCGAGGAAGCCAACATTCCAAGCCAGGCCGCGCGCATGGCGATTTCGGCCAATTTGATCGCAGACGGCAAGTTTGACGAACTTCTGGCGCGTGACCCTGAAACGCAGGGGATCGGTCCTTTGGTTGATGGGCTGATGATCGCATGGGCCCATCTGGGGCAAGGTGAAATGACAAAGGCCATGGATCAGTTCGATGCCGTGGCAACGCAGGAAGGCCTCAGGGAATTTGCGCTGTATCACAAAGCCATGGCACTGGCCTCTATCGGCGATTTCGAAGGTGCCGAGGTGATTTTTGCGGATAACAACGGCGCGGTTGCGCGGTTCTCGCGTCGGGCCGCGCTGGCCCGTACAGAGGTGCTGTCGCAGCTGGATCGCAACGAAGACGCCATACAATTTCTGGACGATGTGTTTGTTTCCGGTAGCGATCCGACCATTGAAGCCTATACCGGCCAATTGACCGCGGGCGAGACGCTTCCGTTCACTCACGCGGGCTCTGCGCTGGATGGAATGGCGGAAATATTCTTTACCGTTGGTGCCGCATTGAACAGCGAGGCTTCGGCTGACTACGTCCTGCTTTACGCACGACTGGCGAGTTTTCTGCGCCCTGACCACGTGGACGCCATTCTGCTGAGCGCGGAATTGCTGGACAAGCTGCAACAGTATGATCTGGCTGTTGCCGCCTATCGCATGGTCCCGGCCGGCAGCAATGACCACCATGCCGCAGAACTTGGGCGGGCCGAAATCCTGGACAAGTCCGGAAAAACCGATGCGGCCATTGAAGTTCTGCAAAACCTGGCGCTGCAAAATCCTGATTTGCCCAGCGTCCATGTTTCTCTGGCAGATCTTCAACGTCGTCAGGAAAACTATGCGGCTGCGGTTGCCTCTTATGACACTGCGATTGGTTTGACGGACAGTCAGGCAGGCGGGAATTGGTTCCTGCACTACGCGCGCGGCATAAGCCACGAGAGGCTGAAGCAGTGGGATCAGGCTGAAACCGATTTCCGCCGGGCGCTGGAGTTGAATCCGGATCAGCCGCAGGTGCTGAACTATCTGGGCTATTCTTTGGTAGAACGGAAAGAAAAGCTGGATGAAGCGCTGGACATGATCCAGCGCGCGGTCGAGGCCCGCCCGGATAGTGGCTACATCGTGGATAGTCTGGGTTGGGTTTTGTTCCGTCTGGGTCGTTACGAAGAAGCGGTCGAGCATATGGAGCGCGCGGTCGAGCTGATGCCCGTTGATCCGGTCGTCAATGATCATCTGGGGGACGTCTATTGGGCTGTTGGACGAGCGCGTGAGGCCGAGTTCCAGTGGAAACGGGCTCTGTCCTTCGTTGACCTCGAAGACACGGATGGCGAGGCTGACCCGGATCGCATTCGACGCAAGATCGAAATCGGACTAAGCGCCGTTCTGGCCGAAGAGGGTGCGGAACCTTTGAAAGTCGCAAATGGAAATTAAGGCGTTTGCGCCCGCCAAGATCAACCTGACCCTCCATGTGACCGGACGTCGTAAGGACGGTTATCACCTGTTGGATTCGTTAGTGGTTTTTGCTGATCTGGGAGATCAGTTGACATTCACACCCGGCCCCGAGCTGTCTATGGACGTGATTGGGGAGTTTGCTGAAGGCGTGCCCACGGACAACCGTAATCTGGTCTGGAAAGCGGCCGAAGGCGTCGGCTGGACCGGGCATGTAGACCTGATCAAGTCGTTGCCCCACGGGGCAGGTATAGGGGGTGGGTCATCGGATGCGGCCGCCACGCTTTGGACATTGGCAGGGCAGGGATGTGACGTCCCGCCTGACTTGCCGTTGTCACTGGGGGCAGATGTGCCCGTTTGCCTGGAAAGCCGGGCGATCAGAATGCAAGGCATTGGCGATCGTTTGGCGGCGGTGAACCTTCCGCACTTACCCGCCCTTTTGGTCAACCCGAATGTGCCGGTGCCGACAAATGCCGTTTTCAACGCATTGTCGTCCAGAGACAATCCGCCGATGCCTGAGTTAGTCCCAGATTTTGTAGACGCTGAAGTCTGTGCCCTGTGGTTGCGTGATCAACGCAATGACCTGCAGGTACCTGCCATGGGCGTTGCACCTGAGATCGAGCAGGTTCTGGACGAGTTGAACATGACCAATCGTGCCCTTGTAACGCGCATGTCGGGCTCCGGCTCGACCTGTTATGCGCTGTACCCCACAATGAAAGACGCGCATTTCGCGGCCTATGAGATCGGTGCGGCGCATCCTGATTGGTGGTGCCGCGCGACGCAGCTTAACTAAGGCGCGAGACCACGTAATCGGCCAGTTCGCGCAGCAGGCTGCGAATTTCATGATCAGGTAGAACATCCAAAGATGCCTTTGCCTTGTTCGCCCAGCCCAATGCGTCCTGCCGGGTTTCTTCCAGCGTTGCGTATTTGTCCATCAGGCCCAGCGCATGATCCAGATCGCCTTCCTGTTGGCGGCCCTTTTCGATCGTACGCTCCCAGAACGCGCGTTCTTCGGGCGTGGCCTGTGCAACTGCCTTGATGACAGGCAGGGTCAGCTTTCGTTCGCGGAAATCATCGCCCACATTTTTGCCGGTTGTCTTGCTGTCACCCTGATAATCCAGCAGGTCGTCCGCAATCTGGAATGCGATCCCCAATGCGTCACCATAATCGAACAGAGCTTTGATCTGTTCTTCCGATGCACCGGCGATCACGCCACCCACCTCGGTCGCAGCTGAAAACAAAGCTGCTGTCTTGCCGCGCACGACCTGTAGGTAAACGCTTTCATCTGTACGCAGGTCGGTTGCCGCGGTCATTTGCAGCACCTCGCCTTCGGCGATGGTTGCTGAGGCATTAGCCAAGATATCCAGAACCCGCAGCGAACCCGTTTCGACCATCAATTGGAAGCTGCGGGAAAACAGGTAATCACCGACCAGCACGCTGGATTTGTTATCCCAAAGTAGATTTGCGGTCGGGCGTCCGCGCCGTTGGGCGCTCTCATCCACAACGTCGTCGTGCAGAAGGGTGGCGGTGTGGATGAACTCGACCGTGGCAGCAAGGCGCACGTGGTGCTCACCTGAATAGCGAAACAGCCGCGCCGCTGCCAATGTCAGCATTGGGCGCAGGCGCTTTCCGCCTGCCTCGACCAGGTGCTGGGTCACTTCGGGGATACGTGGGGCATGGTCCGACGCCATCCGGGCGCGGATCAACGTGTTCACAGCCTCCATTTCACCCGCCAGAATTTCAGCGAGGCGCTCATGCGGTTTTGAGATCATGCCGACGGTCATCACACTCCTGATACAAGGCTCGACTTCCGCCCCGCCTTGCCCTTACATCCATCCCCATGAAAGAACTATTGCGCAGTACCGATCCGACGATCCTGGCCTTTGCATCCGCTCTCCTTGAAGGCGAGGATATAGACTGCTTTCAGATGGACGTAAATATGAGCATCCTCGAAGGTGGGATCGGGATCTTTCCCCGCCGACTGATGGTTCGCGCCGAAGACCTGACCCGTGCCGAACGTGTGATGCGCGACAATGAAATTCCGCTGGGCCGATGAACCGGTTTTCCGATGGTGAACTCAGCTGCAATGATTTCCTGGGGGGCAGGATCCGGTTGCTGCAACCTCAGTCGGGTTATCGTGCCGGGGTCGATCCGGTATTGCTTGCCGCATCCGTTCCGGTCAGGGCAGGTCAGTCTGTGTTGGAGCTGGGGTGCGGTGCCGGTGCCGCCATTCTTTGCTTGTCCTCACGAGTGCCCGGTTTGCACGTGACAGGTATCGAGCTCCAGCCCGCCTATGCGGAATTGGCCCGTAGAAACGCGGAAATCAACGGGATAGAACTGGAAGTTGTCGAAGCTGACCTGACCGCTTTGCCCGAGGCGCTTCGGCAGCGCCAGTTCGATCACGTCATTGCGAATCCGCCCTATTATCGGGCGGGGGCGCATAGCCCTGCAAAGGATGCTGGAAGAAGTGTGGCCCTGAGCGAAGACACCCAGTTGGCCGACTGGATTGCAGTGGCTGCCAGACGCCTTGCGCAAAAAGGGTACCTGCACATGATCCAGAAAGCCGATCGACTGCCCGACATGCTGGCAGCGTGCCAAGGGAGATTGGGATCGGTAGAGTTGTTGCCGCTAAGCCCACGGACAGGGCGAGAGGCTGAACTGATCATTCTGCGCGCCCGCAAAGGAGGGCGTGCGGCATTTCGCCTCCACCCACCTTTGATTCTGCACGCGGGTGAACGTCACAAAAAAGACGGCGAAAGCTATACGGATGCGGTTTCGGCTGTGCTTCGGAAGGCCGCTGCCCTGCCCGGGTTCTGACGACGACCGGCAATGTCCAGCCGATTTTGTCGGATTTGTTTCAGATTCTGTGCGTCTGCAGCGTGACAGGGTGGAAACGATGTGATCAACTTCTTACGTGACATACAGACACGTATAAAAGGAGGATCGCAATGAGCGTGAGCGCACATCTGACAGAACTGAAGAAAAAGCATGAATCTCTCGGTCTAGAAGTAGAACAAGCCCAACGCTCGCCAGGCATCGATGATCTCCACATAGCCCAGCTGAAGAAACAGAAGCTCAAGCTGAAGGAAGAGATCGAGCGACTGTCTGCTTAAGATTTCAAACTGGAACGGGCCGCGATCAAGGCCCCGCCGGTAATCAGAAAAGCCGCGATCGCCAGCCCCCAGGATGGGGCAGCGATCCCGGCCATCACCAAAGCAAGTGTCGACAATAGCGGGGCCGCGTAAGATGAGGTCCCGAGCATTTGAATATGACCCTGCTTCACCCCGATATCCCAAACATAAAAGGCCAGCCCAACGGGCCCAAGGCCAAGTGCCAGTACAGAAACCCACCCTAGTGTCGAGTCGGGCAGCACGGTGTCTTCAACGGCCAGATGCAGCAGACCCGAAGCCAACGCAGCCATCAGACAAAAGACCGCAACCGAACTGGTGGGTGTATCACCCAATCTGCGTGACAGAACTGAATAGCCTGACCATGTCATCGCGCAAAGCAGGGCCAATGTGTATCCTGGCAGATGTTGCGCCTGAAAACCTGCGCTCCCGCCTCCGGTGATGATCAAAGCAGCCCCAGCAAAGCCAAGGCACGCCCCAATCAAGTGACCAGCGCGAAGCTGCTCGCCCGGTAGCAGGCCGGAAAACAGAACGATAAGAAGGGGCCAGAGATAGGCAATCAGTCCGGCCTCGGCCGCGGGGGCCATGCGTAGGGCTGAAAAATACAATGCGTGGTACCCGAACAGGCCCAATGAACCGAACAGGTAGGTCGTCCAGGGGATCTGTTTCAACCCGCTGAACCCACCGGTTGCGGCTGTCCAGATCAACCCAAGTGTACCACCAATCGAAAAGCAGATCGTGTTCAGCAGCAAAGGCGGTGTAGGTGCAGAGCCGACGGTCAAAAGCGCCAGCAAAGCCCATAATAGTACGGCCCCAAAACCGATGGCTGTTGCGCGCGTTTTGGTCATGATCCGGGAACCTCTTCGATCGGAATAATGTCGAACTCATCCGAAATATGTGCGGTCTTTTCAATCTCGGTCAGGAACCAATCCCGAAATGCTGCGATCTGAGGACGTTTCTCGGCCCCCGGAAGGCACAGGAATCGGAACCGGCCCTGCGTTTCCAGCGCGACCTTGAAGGGGGCAACCAGCCGACCTTCGGTCAAGTCCTTGAGGATCATGGCACGCCGTCCAAGGGCGACACCAACACCGGCGACAGCGGCGTCAATCGCGTGATCTGCGTTGGAAAAATACGCCCCATGAGTGGGTATGAAATCGATACCCACAGCGCGGAACCAGGCAGGCCAGTCGCAGGGTGGGGTCAGAAAGTTGATCGAATCGTCGTGGATCAACGGTGCGTCGCGCAGGCTGTCTGGCGTGGTGAATTGTTCCGCCAGCTCCGGGGTCATGACTGGGGTCAGCCACTCCTTTCTTACAGGTACGGAATACAGCCCCTCATCGGCGGAATTGCCAAACCGGATGGCAACATCTACATCATCCCGCTCCAGATCCATGTTGCGCAACGTGGCGGAGAATTTCAGATCGATTTCCGGATGCGCACGGGCAAACTCGTAAAGGCGAGGCGCCAGCCACTTTGCGGTCAGCGCCGGACCTGCGGTGACGGTCAGTCCGGTGCCATCCTCCTGCCTGCGTACGGCACGCCACGCGGCTTGCAAGGTGGCAAAGCCTTCTGCCGCGCCGGGGGCCAGGGCGCGGCCCGCATCGGTCAGTTCCACAGCGCGGTTCAGACGGCGGAACAGAGGGCGGCCCAGATGCTCCTCAAGCGATTTGATCTGAAAGGACAGGGCCGCTGGCGTCACGTGCAGCTCTTCCGCCGCTTTCGCGAAGGACATGTGCCGGGCCGCGGCATCAAAAGCCCGAAGCGCGGTAAGTGGGGGCAGATAATCACTCATAGCCAAGAAATTCTTAACTGAAGGTTCAGGAAACTTCGTTTGTCACGGCTTTAAGTGACCTTCATATTCACATCAGGTCAAGCAAAACTGAATTGAAAGGCGGCTGCCATGATCGAGATGACAACAAATCCCGCCGCCCAAGTGGCGATCCTGCGCGCTCATGAAGAGCGTGGCAAGGTGGTCCGGCAGATGTGGAATTGGGTATTGGGTTCCCGCTGATCGCAGCGCGCGCGTTCTTACGGGATCAGAAAGGGCCGGTCCAAAGGGGCCGGCCCGTTTTTTTGTTCACAAGCCTGGATCAGACGAAGAACTGAGCACCGTTGGCCGAGATGGTCGAGCCGTTGATGAACTGAGATTCGTCCGAGGCCAAGAAGGTCACACAGCGTGCAATCTCTTCAGGCTCGCCCAGACGACCGGCAGGGATCTGGCCAATAATCGATTCGCGTACCTTTTCAGGCACCGCCATCACCATCTCGGTTGCGATATAACCGGGGCAGATTGCGTTGGCCGTGATGCCCGCCCGCGCGCCTTCCTGCGCCAGAGATTTCACGATGCCCAAATCGCCAGCTTTGGTCGCAGCATAGTTCACCTGAGCGAACTGGCCCTTCTGACCGTTGATGGAGCTGATGACGATGACACGGCCAAACTTGCGCTCGCGCATGCCAGGCCAGACAGGGTGCACAGTGTTGAACACGCCAGTCAGGTTGGTGTCGATCACGTCTTTCCACTGATCGGGTGTCATTTTATGGAAAGGTGCATCACGGGTGATGCCAGCGTTGGCGACAACGATATCGATGGGGCCAACCTCGGCCTCAACCTTTTCGATACCTGCTTTGGATTCGTCATAATCGGCGACGTTCCACTTGTAGGTCTTAATGCCGGTCTCTTCGGTGAATTTCGCGGCGGCTTCGTCATTCCCTGCATAGGTGGCCGCAACGTTATATCCTTCGGCTTTGAGCGCCTTGGAAATTGCTGCGCCAATGCCGCGAGAACCGCCGGTAACGAGTGCTGTACGTGCCATTTAGGACTCCTCCAATTTTAGTCGCCTTGGTAATGCTGTTACTTTGAGAGATGCTTGTGCGCAATATTGTTTCGTCGTTAAGGTGTTTATTTCGGATGGCAATATCGTCGCATCTAAGGGGTACGACCCCAGTGTAACAAAAAAGGGCGTCGCATGGACGCCCTTTTCTATTTGGTTATTGGCGCACTTAGTCGCGCTCCACACACAGGGCGACACCCATGCCGCCGCCGATGCACAGAGTGGCCAGACCTTTCTTTGCGTCGCGGCGCTTCATTTCGAACAGCAGCGTGTTCAGAACGCGGCAACCTGATGCACCGATCGGGTGGCCGATGGCAATTGCGCCGCCGTTCACGTTCACAATCGACGGGTCCCAGCCCATGTCCTTGTTCACTGCGCAGGCTTGCGCCGCAAAGGCTTCGTTGGCTTCAACCAGGTCCAGATCGTCGACGGACCAACCTGCTTTTTCCAATGCCTTGCGCGAAGCGTAGATCGGGCCAACGCCCATGATCGACGGGTCCAGCCCGGCAGTTGCGTAGGACGCGATGCGAGCCAAAGGTTCGATTCCGCGCTTTTCTGCGTTTTGAGCCGACATCAACAGGGTCGCGGCGGCGCCGTCGTTCAGGCCCGAAGCGTTTGCAGCTGTGACCGATCCGTCCTTGGTAAAGGCGGGGCGCAGCTTTGCCATGGCTTCCATTGTAGCGCCGTGGCGGATGTATTCGTCCTTGTCCATCACGATGTCGCCCTTGCGGGTCTTGATGGTGAAGGGCACGATTTCGTCGACAAACTTGCCAGCTTTTTGCGCCGCCTCGGCCTTGTTCTGCGAAGCGACAGCGAATTCATCCTGCATGTCGCGGCTGATCTGCCATTTCTCGGCAACATTTTCCGCCGTCTGACCCATGTGATAGCCGTTGAAGGCATCCCACAGACCATCGCGGATCATGGTGTCGATATACTTCATATCGCCCATCTTGTGACCCGCGCGCAGGGCGGCGGCGTGGGGTGACAGGGTCATGTTCTCTTGGCCACCAGCGGCGACGATATCGGCATCGCCCAGCTGGATGTGCTGAGCGCCCAATGCGACGGCACGCAGGCCCGAGCCACAAACCTGGTTGATTCCCCAGGCGGCGCTTTCCTGCGGCAAACCGGCGTTGATATGCGCCTGCCGAGCCGGGTTCTGGCCCTGAGCCGCAGTCAGAACCTGACCCATGATGGTTTCACTGACTTCGCCTTTTTCAATCCCGGCGCGCTCGACAACTGCTTGCAGGACGGCCGCGCCCAGATCATGTGCGGGGGTGTTCGCAAACGAACCACTAAAGCTGCCAACACCTGTTCGTGCGGCGGATGCGATTACTACGTTGGTCATATGATCAGTCCTTTACCGTCATTATCTGGCGGAATGTCTGACGGCGCAGGCCGAGAGTTTCCCTCTCGAAACAAGAGCGCCCCGTTATCCCCCGCTCAAGTACTTCTGCAATAGCGTAATGCTGCACTTGCAGCAACGGGCAGCTTGTCTCAGCTTGGGAAATGGCGGAAAAATGTCGATCACCCACGGATCAACTTGCTGTTTTTGAACTTCTTTCCTGCTTCCACGGGGGTGAAACACTGGGCGCACCGAACAAAAAGCCCTGCATGCAATCCACGCCACTTGCAAGCAAAAATGCCGCATCCTTCTGTGTTTCGACCGATTCGGCAGTGACCAGAATTTCAAACTCACGCGCCACGGCAATCAAGGCCCGCACCAAAGCCTGGTTGTCGGGGCTGTCGCTGATACCCCTGATAAACTGACCATCGATCTTTGCGGCGTCGAACAGAAATTCGCGAAAGTGGCGGAAACTGAAGTTGCTGGCACCAAAGTCGTCCAGCGCAAAGGCGATGCCGCGATCCTGAAGGCGGTCCATGAAGTCGACCACCAATTCAGGCACCTGCATGGAAGAGCTTTCGGAGATTTCTAGGATCAGCCGTTCGCCCAGCTGCGGGTCCCGTTTCAGAAACCGGTCCAGTATACCGGACCAGTTGGAATAACCGATCGAGCGGGCGGACATGTTGATCGACAGGCGGATCTGGGGGTTCTTCACCAACGTGCGCAGACCAAGTTCCAACGCGACGCAGTCGAGATCACGTCCGATCGGGGTGTTTTCAACCTGCGGCATGAATTCGCGGGCGGGTATAACACGCCCTGTTTCATCCATCACGCGAATGAACCCTTCATAAAACGCGATGCCATGCGGCGGGTGCGCCTGAACAACTGGCTGAAAGGCCAACCGACATTGCTTGTGCTTCACAGCATCGGTTGCCATCTGAACCACCGAACGATCCCGTGTTGACACTGCTGCATTCAAAGGGGTGTCCAACCCTTCGGGAAGATTGGCGAGCTTTTTGTTTCCCATAGGCGCAGATTCTCTTGTGTCCGAAACAGGTGTTTTGACACAGTTTCGGGGCAAACAGATGAATCTGCGGTTAAAGCGTCAGAAGAAGTTGCTTAATGCGGTTTCAGCGCGCGGAATGTCCGGCACGGGCCAGTGATACCGCGGCCCCAAGAAGGGCTCCTGTCGCACCCAGAATCATCAGGACAAAACCCAGTGCGATCAGCGTGCCAACAAAGCTGCCGAGCGCGGCAAGCATGGCCAGCAACAGGCCAAATAACCCGACGAAGGTCGAAATGGTTGCCAAACGTTTCATGCCGCCCCTCGCTCAACTATGCGCCACATTCAATGACCGATATGGCGTGCAAAAGCCGGAGTTCAAGTCGTAGTGGGGCCTGACAGCTGTGTCAGGCCTGCTCTGCCTGTCCTTTGGGCAAGATCTTGTCGACCTGCTCAAATCCGGGCGTTCCCCGGTCCTCGGGGTGGCGAGCCAGGTGCTTGGCTTTTATCTGTTCCGAGTTGTCGCGGCTGCCGTCGTGGCTGTAACCCGGCGGTGCGAAACAATAGGCCAGACGTTGCCGCAGTGTCAGGCCGGGCTGCGTGGCGTCGTGCCAGATGCCGACCCATTCGTGAAACGCAACGCGCAAAGGGTTGAAGGTGCCGATATTGTGAACCAGCCCGTAATCGACCCGGTCGTTTTCCTGTTCAGGCACAAATGTCCCGAACATCTTGTCCCAGATGATGAAAACTCCGGCGTAATTGCAATCCAGATACCGTGCGTTTCGGCCGTGATGCGCGCGATGATGGCTGGGGGTATTCATGACCGCCTCAAACCATCGGGGCATCTTGCCGATGGCCTCGGTGTGAATCCAGAACTGATAGATCAGGTTCAATCCGCCAACGAACAGAACCATGGCCGGATGGAAACCCAGCAGGATCAGCGGCGCGCGAACGACCATCATGAACGTAAAGGTATAGGTCCAAGTTTGCCGCAGCGCTGTGGTCAGATTGTAGTGCTGCGAGCTGTGGTGGTTGACATGGCTGGCCCAGACCCAGCGAATGCGATGCCCAAAACGATGTACCCAGTAATAGCGAAGATCATCCAGAACAAAGCACAGAATGATAACGGGAATTGACGTGCCAAGATCCAGAGGAGTGATCTGCCAAAGCCACATGAAAAACGCATAGGCGATAAAGCCCAGCAAAAAGCCCGACGCGATGTTCCCGGCCCCCATGATCAGCGAGGTCACCGCATCGCGCGTTTCATACCGACCGCCTTTGCCTTTGACTGCGATCCACAGGAATTCTGCCAGAATAGCAGCGATGAAAAACGGGACGGCCCATTGCACCGCATCGGGGAAGCTTACCTGGTCTGTCATGCGGGCCTCATCAAGTGTTGCCAGTGTTGGCGTTCGGTCTGGTCAAGGTGAAGGGTCGCGCGTGGGGTGCTGAAGTCGTGAAACCGAACTTCGATGCCATTGGCAGTCTCAAGCCAGTCGAAATCCTGGAGTTGCCGCGCAACGGTGTCGGCCCCGAAGGACCAGATCAACCCGGCCCCATTCTGTGTCCGCACCAGCGCCGCGTGACCGTCATGGGCGATTGTCACGCCGATCACCGTGTCATCGGGAAAATGCCGGAGCCACTGGCGTGGCGCCGTGTCCGGCGTCAGCACATGCAACCGCGACTTGCCTGTCAGATGCAGCAACAGCGTAATCCCGGCTATGCCCCCAACGACCAACACCAATAGAATTTCCAGCGGCATTCCGTCCTCCTTAGCGCAGAGTGCAAAGGAGTCGAAACACTGTCAAAGGTGGCGTCGCGTCAGCTGTGTTCCAAAACCAAGGCTTTGATCGCAGCCATCCGACAAGCAGGAATACTAGTCGGAGATCATGTAGGTTACTTGATCTCCCTTGCCTCTCTTGCGTACATCTTTGGTGGTAGCAGCATCGGTGGCCATCCAAAAAACACCCGCCATCGCGGCAACTCCTGCAATAGAATTCATCAAAAATCCTCCGAGTTGAATGCCCGGAGGAAATCAAGATTTGCTGATATTAAGGCTATTTCCTCAGTTTTCTGCGCCAACAAGCGTCGAGATAATCGCCTTCGCGCTATCCGAGTTCCATTCAGCATCACCGATCAGCCGCGCGATTTCCTGACCTTCGGGATTCAGAATGACCGTGATGGGCAACGCGATGATGCCAAACTCGCGCGCGGCAGCCGAGCTGAGGTCCTGATGACGCGGCAGGTTGGAGATGCCATTCTCTTCAAAGAACTTCTTGATCCCTGCTGGTGAGTTGCGGCCTGTGGCAAGGGTCAGGACCTGAAACTTGTCACCCCCAAACTCGTCCTGCAATTCGGCGATCTGCGGCATTTCTTTGCGGCAGGGGGCACACCAGGTGGCCCAGAAGTTCAGCAGAACATACTTACCCTCATAATCGGCCAGCGTGCCGACACCCCCGTCATCTTCCCGCTGAAACTCGATCACTTTTGCCGGTTTTGGCTCCTCGTGCAGGATCAGACGTTTCAGGCTGTCTTCCCGCAGAGGAGCCAGCGTTTCTGCATCGGTCGCAAAAGCGGCGTTTGCACCCAGCGCAAGGGCCATATAAAGGGGGATCAAACGAATTAGGCGCATATCAACTCCGGGTTTTCTTACATGACCGATCAATCCTCGAACCAGATGTGGGGCGGCCGCTTTGCCGCCGGTCCAGACGCGATCATGGAGGCGATCAATGCCTCGATCGGGTTCGATCAGCGGATGGCAGCCCAGGACATCGCAGGCTCGCGCGCCCATGCGGCCATGTTGGCTGCCACAGGCGTCATAAGTGATAGTGATGCGCAGGCCATTCGGGAAGGGCTGCTCACCGTTTTGTCAGAAATCCAGAGCGGCACGTTTCAGTTTTCGACCGCGCTGGAAGACATCCACATGAATGTCGAGGCGCGGCTGAAAGAGATCATTGGCGAGCCGGCAGGCCGTTTGCACACAGGGCGTTCGCGTAACGATCAGGTGGCGACGGATTTCAAACTGTGGGTCCGGGATCAGTTTGATGCGGCGGAGTCCGGTATTCTGGCCCTGATCCGCGCGCTTTTGGCGCAGGCCGAAGCAGGCGCCGATTGGGTCATGCCGGGCTTTACCCATCTGCAAACTGCGCAACCCGTAACTTGGGGGCATCACATGATGGCCTATGTCGAGATGTTTGGCCGCGACCTGAGCCGAGTCCGCGACGCCCGTGCCCGAATGAACGAATCCCCGTTGGGGGCTGCCGCGCTGGCAGGCACATCCTTCCCCATCGACCGCCATATGACAGCGCGGGCGTTGGGCTTTGATCGCCCCGCCGCCAACTCGCTGGATGCCGTCAGCGACCGCGATTTTGCATTGGAATTCCTGTCGACCGCCTCGATCTGCGCCTTGCACCTGTCGCGTTTTGCCGAGGAATTGGTGATCTGGTCTTCGGCCCAGTTCCGTTTCGTGTCCCTGTCCGACCGGTTTTCGACCGGCTCGTCGATCATGCCGCAGAAAAAGAACCCGGATGCAGCTGAACTGATCCGCGCCAAGGTTGGGCGCATCTATGGGGCCAACACCGCGCTGATGATGGTGATGAAGGGCCTGCCGCTGGCCTATTCAAAGGACATGCAGGAAGATAAGGAACAGGTCTTTGACGCCGCCGACAACTGGATGCTGGCGCTGGCGGCGATGGAAGGGATGGTCAAGGACATGACCGCCAACCGCGACAGCCTTGCCGCCGCCGCCGGCTCGGGTTTCTCGACCGCGACGGATCTGGCCGACTGGCTGGTACGCGTGCTGGGCCTGCCGTTCCGGGATGCGCATCACGTCACCGGATCACTGGTGGCCATGGCCGAGGGTATGGGTTGTGACCTGCCCGACCTGACACTGGACGATATGCAATCGGTCCATGGTGAAATTTCGGATGACGTCTACTCTGTCCTTGGCGTCGACAATTCGGTAAACTCGCGCCAGTCCTACGGCGGTACCGCCCCCGATCAGGTGCGGGTCCAGATCGAACGATGGAAGGCAATGGTATGACGACCGCGCTACGTGCGATCCTGATTACGGTTTCCGGCCTGGTACTGGCCGGGTGCGGGGCTGATGGCGAGCCTGACCAACCAACTGCCCCTCAGCCCACGGTCAGTGCCACAATCGGGGTTGGATCAAGCGGTGCGTATGTCGGCGGAGGTGTCGGGCTAAGTCGCGGGCCGCTGGGCATTTATCTTGGATTCTGACCCCTTTGCGTGTTGCGCCTCCGGTCCTGACACCTCATGTTGCGCGCGCGTATCGATAACCTGTCACACAAAGGAATGGTATTGAGATGAGAATTCTGGGACTGGTTTGTGCACTTGCGGTTTTGGCGGCCTGTGAGCCTTCGTCAGCGCGACGCCCGGAACCTGCGGCCGAACCAAAACAATCGGGCACCGGCATTTCTATCTCGGGCTATGGCCGAGTTGGTGTTTCAACTCAAAACTAAACCGCGACCAAGGATACGGAATCCATTGATCCGAAGTCCTTTTATGGTCTAAGCGCGCAAGCATGGATCACTTTTTGTACCGCGACGGCGCGCTTTACGCCGAGGATGTCCCCGTCTCCGAAATTGCAGCCGCGGTTGGAACACCGTTCTACGTCTATTCCACGGCTACATTGTTGCGGCATTTCAAACTGTTCGATGACGCGTTGGACGGCACCGATCACCTGATCTGCTACGCGATGAAAGCGGCCAGCAATCAGGCGATCCTTAAGACATTGGCCCAAGCAGGCGCTGGGATGGACGTGGTCTCGGGCGGAGAATATCTGCGGGCGAAGGCGGCTGGTGTTCCCGGTGACAAAATCGTGTTCTCAGGTGTGGGGAAAACAGCGGACGAGATACGCATAGCGCTGGGCGGTGGCATTCGCCAGTTCAACGTCGAGTCCGAGCCCGAGATGGAAGTGATCAACGCCATTGCGCTTGAGCTTGGCGTAATCGCGCCGATCACCGTCAGGGTGAACCCGGATGTCGATGCCAGGACGCACGCTAAGATTGCCACCGGCAAGTCTGAGAACAAGTTTGGCATTCCGATTGCCCGTGCCTCGGAAGTTTACGCCCACGCCGCCAGCCTGCCGGGGCTGGAGGTGATCGGCATCGACGTTCATATTGGCTCGCAACTGACCGAACTTGAACCGTATGAGCTGGCCTACACAAAGGTGGCCGAGCTAACCGAACGACTCCGCTCTGAAGGTCACAACATTCGGCGTCTTGATCTGGGTGGCGGTCTGGGCATTCCTTACACCCGGTCGAACAACGCACCCCCATTGCCGATTGAATATGGTGCGCTGGTCAAGAAAACACTGAGCCGTCTGGGCTGTGAGATCGAGATTGAGCCCGGACGCCTGATCGCGGGCAACGCCGGGATCATGGTCAGCAAGGTGATCTATGTGAAATCAGGCGAAGGTCGCGACTTTTTGATCCTTGATGGGGCGATGAACGACCTAATCCGCCCCGCAATGTACGAAGCTTACCACGATATCGTTTCGGTGCAGGAACCTGTCGCCGGTGTGGAACAGCGCCCTTACGACATTGTCGGTCCGGTCTGCGAATCCGGGGATACCTTTGCCAAGCAGCGCAATATGCCGCCGCTGAAATCGGGTGATCTGGTCGCATTTCGCAGCGCGGGTGCATACGGTGCGGTGATGTCCAGCGAATACAACACCCGCCCGTTGATCCCCGAAGTTCTGGTGAATGGCGATCAATTTGCAGTCATTCGTGAACGGCCAAGCTTTGACGAAATCATAAACCGCGATACCATACCATCGTGGCTTTGACGCGATAACCGCGCGGGCCCGTCCCGGAGGCCCGTCTTGACCAACAGAACGAACCTGCCCATTCCGCGCCTGTCCCTGTGGCTAACCCATCTCGGTATGGTGGCTGAACAGGTGCTGCGCGCGTTCTGGCCTGCGTTCTCGATTGTTCTGGCTTTGCTCGCCGCTCTGATGCTGGGGTTGCAGGATCATCTGCCCGTTGAAATTGTCTGGGGTGCTGGTGCGCTGTCGTTGATATCTTTTGGTGCAGCATCTGTCCGGGGTGTCACGAAATTCAAACTGCCGTCCCGCGCTGATGCGCTGGCGCGGCTGGATGAGGCTCTGCCCGGTCGACCGATTCAGGCTTTGCTCGATGATCAGGCAATCGGTGCCAACGATGGGGACTCGGTTGCCTTGTGGCAGGCGCACAAAGCCCGCATGGCACAGCGTGCGGCCACTGCTGAGGCTGTGAAACCAGATCTTCGGCTTGCGTCGCGCGACCCGTATGCGTTGCGCTATGCCGCTCTGCTGGCATTTGTTGTGGCGCTGATCTTTGGATCGTTGTGGCGTGTGGGTTCAGTGGCGGACATGACCCCGGGCACGGCCGTGGCTGGACAGGGTCCAACTTGGGAAGGATGGGTGGAACCCCCCAGATACACAGGTTTGCCGACCTTATATCTTGCCGACCAAACGGGGGCGGCGCTTTCTGTGCCCAAGGGCAGTCGCATCACCTTGAGACTGTACGGTGAGGTCGGCGCACATAGTCTGACCGAGAGCAGTTCTGCAAGCGGAACCGAGGCGGCAACAGACCCGGAACTGGAGTTTGTCGCCGAACGCTCGGGTCAGTTGCGCATAGATGGACCGGCGGGGCAGGACTGGTCGGTGCTGGTCATTGATGACGCGGCTCCGAAGATCGCGGTTTCCGGAACCGCCGAGTCTGAAGCGGGCGGGCAGATGAAGCTGCCATTTTCCGCCAGCGATGATTACGGCGTGGTTTCGGGCTTGGCCCGGATCGAGTTGGATCAGGCGGCGATTGACCGTCGGTACGGACTGGCGGTCGAGCCAGAGCCGCGCGAGGTGATCGAAATCGAATTACCCATGCCGATCACCGGTGACCGCGCAGATTTCACCGAAGACCTGATCGAGGATTTCTCGCAACATCCGTGGGCGCATCTGCCGGTCAGGATTACCTTGAGGGCAACAGATGCAGCGGATCAGCAAACGTCTTCGGATCCCTATGCGACGGCATTGCCAGCACGGCGCTTCTTTGATCCGCTGGCGGCAGCCGTGATTGAGCAAAGGCGCGACTTGCTTTGGTCGCGTTCCAATGCGCCTCGTGTCTCGCAAGTCCTGAGGGCTGTGTCGCACCGCCCTGAGGAACTGTTTCGTTCTGACACAGCCTATCTGCGTCTGCGGGTTGTTCTGCGGCGATTGGAAACTTTTCATCGATACGGGTTGAAACCCAAACAACAAGAGGAGATTGCACAGGCCCTGTGGGACCTTGCCGTACTGATCGAGGACGGGACGCTGGCGGATGCATTGGAACGAATGCGCCGCGCGCAGGAACGTCTGACCGAAGCGATGAAGAACGGGGCCAGCGATGAAGAAATAGCGGAGTTGATGCAGGAATTGCGCGAGGCGACGCAGGATTACCTGCAGCAATTACAACGGCTGGCACAGCAAAATGGTGAAGACGGCGAGCGTCAGCCCGGCCAGAATGGTGAATCTTTGCAAATGACGCAGGATGACCTGCAACGCATGATGGACCGTATTCAGGAACTGATGGAACAAGGTCGCATGGCCGAAGCTCAGCAGGCGCTGGAAGAATTCCAGCAGATGATGGAGAACATGCGTGTAACTCAGGGTCAGGGCCAAGGGCAGCAATCTGAAGGCCAGCAGGCCATGGAAGGTCTCGCCGAAACCCTGCGCGAACAGCAGGGTCTTAGCGATCAGGCCTTTCGTGATTTGCAGGAACAGTTCAACCCCGGCGCGCAATCAGGTGAAAGCCAAGGGAACGAAGGTCGCAACGGTGGTCAAGGTCGGGGGCAAAGCCACGAAGGGCAGGGCGGACAGGGTGAAGGTTCGGATCAGGCCGGAGACGGTGAGCAGGGGCAAGGTTCGCTCGCCGACCGACAGCAAGCGTTGAGAGACGAGCTGGGTCGCCAGCAACAAGGACTGCCCGGTGTCGGCACACCCGAAGGTGACGCCGCCCGCGAAGCGCTGGATCGGGCCGGGCGTGCCATGGACGAGGCCGAGCAGGCCCTGCGTGGCGATGATCTCGCCGAAGCTATCGACCGTCAGTCCGAAGCGATGGAAGCGTTGCGCGAAGGGATGCGGTCGCTGGGTGAAGCTATGGCGCAGGAACAGCAGAACCAACCGGGGCAGGGAACACAAGACGGCGACATGCAGGCCAACAACCGCGATCCGCTGGGCCGAAACCCGGGTGCTGCGGGTTCGATTTCAACCGACGAGAACCTGTTGCAAGGCGAAGATGTCTATCGCCGGGCCCGCGAGTTGCTGGATGAAATCCGTCGCCGGACCGGTGAAACAGACCGTCCCCAGATCGAGTTGGAATACCTCAAGCGGTTGCTGGAGCGGTTCTAGCTCTCAGTTCTGCGCTCCAGATCCTGCCTGAGTTTCGAGCCAGATTCGCGCCTGATCCACCAGCGACACATATGAGCTGAGCAGCGGATCGGCCTGCGGTACAGCCTCGCTGATTTGGCGGGCATTCCCGTAGATCAGGTACAGAACCACGCCGATGATCAGCATCAGCGCAAAACCACGCAAGAACCCACCGGACTTGCGGGGCGCCTGCGCCACATCTTCTGCGGGGTCGGACCGCATGCTCGAGTTGATGGCATCGACATCCGGCAGTGCATCCTTTTGCCCGGCATCAACGGCGGTTTCCGAAGTTGCAGGGCGTTTGGGCCTGACCTTTGGCTCTGGTGGGGCTTCTAGGCCCAGATCGGGCTGGCTTTCCAGGCCGCCGCCTTCCTGCGCGCGCAACTCTGCTTCTCGTGCGGCTTCTTCTTTCAGGATACTGGCGACTGATGGGGCAACATTTCCTGTGGATGCAGCAGGTTTTTCAACCTCTGGCGCTGTTTTTTCTGCGGGCTCGGCGTCCTTCTGGGCCTCGACCTCGGTGTCAGGTGTATCTGCCACAACAGGCTTGTCCTCGGGCGCGTTCGGTTCAACCGTCGGCTCGGATGGATGCTTGGCCTGAAACCAGGTTTGATCGCAGTTCGAACACTGCACGTCGCGGCCTTCCTCGGGGATGACCTCGTCAGGAACTTCGTACTGCGCAGTGCAATTCGGACATGTAAGACGCATACTGCCTCCTCGACCGGGTGAAGGGCCGATAATAGTTTTTTCAGGGATGATATTCCGTTAAGACCCAACAGCAAAGGGCGTTTTCGGTTTCATAGGTCAAGTGTCACCAATTGGACTCGGTAGAGCCATTGAAACCGTCGCCCTGCTCGGGCAAGAAGAGCGGCAAAATATTGGGGGCACGTGTGATCGAGCTGGAAAATGTCAGCTATACCTACGGTGGCGGCGAGTTGCTGAGCGATGTCTCGGTTCAATTACAGCCAGGGTCGTTCCATTTTCTGACCGGGCCGTCGGGGGCGGGCAAGACGACATTGCTCAAGTTGTGTTACGGGGCGCTGTTGCCGACCTCAGGGCGTCTTAGCGTGTTTGATCAGGACGTCTCGACCCTTGATCGGGATCAGCTGGCCGTGCTGCGCCGCCGTGTCGGCGTTGTGCATCAGGATTGCCAGTTTCTTGACCATATGACGCTTGCTGAAAATGTCGCCTTGCCACTGATGGTGTCCGGGCGCGGGGAATCGTCCGGGCAAGACAATCTGACCGAACTGCTTAGCTGGGTGGGGCTTGGTGCACGTCTCGAAGCACGGCCACCGGAATTATCCGGCGGTGAACGTCAACGAGCAGCTCTGGCGCGTGCCGTCATCCTGTCGCCCGATGTCATATTGGCGGATGAACCCACGGGCAATATCGATTGGGAGATGTCGCAACTTTTGCTGCACCTGCTGGTTGAGCTGAACCGCATGGGAAAGACCGTTCTGATTGCCACCCATGACCTGAGCCTGATCCGAGCTGCAAAAAGCCATGTTCAGGCGCGTGTTTTGCGGATTTCGCAGCGAAAGCTGCATCTGGCGGGGGCAGACCTGTGACTGGGGCTGATATCCGAAACCTGCTGCGCGGCGATACCCGTGCTGACCGCGTTGTTCCGCCAACCGGCTACACCGCCCACCTGACCCTGTTTGTCGCTGGTGCCATGGCATTTCTTGCTGTTTTCGCTTTGGCTTTGTCCCTCGCCTCTGGCCGCATCGCGGATCGGTGGGCTTCGGAACTGGCGGGCGCCGTAACCTTACGCATCAATGCACCGGCCGAGCAGCTTGCTGCCCAAACAGAAGCGGCATTGACCGTCCTCAGCCAGACACCCGGTGTCGCGTCTGCCCGTGCGCTTAGCGCAGATGAACAAGCCGCGTTGCTGTCACCTTGGTTCGGGCCGGACCTGCCGTTGGATACTTTGCCAATCCCGCAGCTGATAGAGATCATCGAGGGTGAACCGGGGCTGGATGCAATCGGACTGCGATTGCGATTGGGGGCCGAGGTGCCCGGCGCGGTTCTTGATGATCACACGCGATGGCGCGAACCGCTGGTCGATGCTGCGATGTCCCTGCGTCGTCTGGGGTGGATATCAATCCTGCTGATCGGTGGCGCGACCGCTGCGATGATCACTCTTGCGGCCAACGCATCACTCGCGGCCAATGCGCAGATTATCGAAGTTCTGCGATTGGTTGGCGCGCAGGATGGTTTCATCGCAGGTGCTTTTGTGCGGCGGTTTACCTATCGCGCGTTTTTCGGCGCCTCGGTTGGGACCCTGCTGGGAATGACTGGTGTCTTGCTTTTGCCCGAAGCTTCGGACGCGGGCGGATTTCTGACCGGAGTTGGATTTCAGGGTAAAGACTGGGTGTTGCCGGTTCTTATCCCCGTCCTTGGGGCAGCCGTTGCCTTTGTTGCCACATGGGCCGCAGCCCGACGCAAGTTGAAGGAGCTTTCCTGATGTTGATGGCAATTCAGTGGGTTCGTTCCCTCATCTTCATGATTGTAATCTATGCCTGGATGCTGATCCTTGGCATCGCGTTTCTGCCTTATGCTCTGTTTTCTAAAAACGGTGCGCTGAAAGCGTGTAAAACCTACGCCAAAAGCACCATGTGGCTGGCCCGGTGGATGGTTGGTATTCGCTGCGAGGTGCGGGGCAATGCCCCGACGAATGAAGTGGTCATCGGGGCCAAACATCAGTCGTTTCTTGATATCATCATGATTTTCGACGCCATTCCGCACGGCAAGTTTATCATGAAGCGCGAGCTGTTGTTCACACCCGTTATTGGCATGTATGCGCGACGCCTTGGCTGTATCCCGGTCAATCGAGGCAAGCGCGGTGCGGCTGTGGCAAAAATGGTCAAGGACGTCTCAAAAGAGTTTTCTGAACCTGGACAGCTGGTAATCTATCCGCAGGGCACGCGTGTGGCGCCGGGCGCAAAGAAACCCTACAAGGTTGGTACGGCGATTCTGTATGAAGGCCTTGGTTTTCCGTGCGTTCCGGTTGCGACGAATGCTGGCGTGTTCTGGCCCCGCACAGGCGTTTTACGTAAACCCGGCCTTGCCATTGTAGATTTTCTGGAGCCGATCAAACCGGGTGTTGCCCGCGATGAGTTCCTCGCGCGGTTGGAGAAAGTGATTGAAACACGCTCGAACGAGTTGATGCGCGAAGTGGGGTTTGATCCTGATGGAATTCATTGAAAAAGTAGAAGCTCTCGAGGCGTTGTACGGAACGCCAGGTGCTGCTTCGTTACGAAAGGTCGTTCGACACTTAACTCCGCTCTATCGCAAGTGGATTGAAGCCTCGCGTCTTTGCATTCTCAGTACAGTTGGTCCCGAGGGGGTGGACGGAAGCCCACGCGGGGACGATGGTGCTGTTGTGCGCGAATTGAACCAAAAAACACTGGCGCTGCCTGACTGGCGGGGAAACAACCGCCTGGACAGCTTGCGTAACATCGTTCGGGACCCGCGCGTTTCGCTGATGTTCTTTGTGCCGGGCTCTGACAATGTCGTTCGGGTGAACGGAACGGCCCGATTGACCGCAGACGCGGCATTGCGCAACCAGTTCGAAAAGGCTGGCAAGGTTCCGGCGACGGTTATCGTTGTGCAGATTGATGAAATTTACAGCCAGTGCGCGCGTGCACTGATACGCGCCCGAACTTGGACTTGTGGCGACGAAAGCAAGGACCTTCCGACGATTGGGCAGCTTCTGTCCGAGGCGTCAGAAGGTGAAGAGGGCGGCGCGCAATATGACAAAGACTGGGCTGCACGCGCCGCCAAAACAATGTGGTAGGTAACGGACGGCTGTTCAGTCAAGCAGCGGCGGCTCCGATTCTGGACACCTTTTTGATCCAGCGATCAACGCTGCCCGGTTTGGGATAGCTTGCGCCTGAAAAGTACGTAAACCGCGTTGGTTTGAAGCCAACAAACCCGAGGATCTGGCCGCGAACCTGCCGAATAAGCGCTTGCCTGTACATCAGACGCATGAACCAGCCGGGCGTATCTGAGGTCAGGATAACGCGCGCGGTGCGTCCGGTCAGCATCGGGGCTGGCAGGCCGGCCATCGTCGTGTTGCGGGTGTCGAATGTCCGTCCAGGTATGAACATCCGGTCAATCAATCCTTTGAGTTTTGCAGGCAGCCCGCCCCACCACATAGGTGTGGTCAGGACCAAATGATCGCTCCATTCGAAGTCCTGCAACACGTGTTCCAGAACCGGTTCAAGCGGCTTGAAGTCGTGATAGTTGCCCTGACCGAAATCAAAATCGAACTGTAGGTCGCTCAGATGGACTATCCGGACGTCATGTCCGTTTTTGCGGGCTGCCTCGCCATAGGTTTCTGCGAATGTGCGTGACAAGCTGCTTTCTGCAGGATGTCCATCGAGGATGAGGATTTTCTTGGGGTGCATTGTAGTTCTCCTGAAAATGACCGTGGTCAGTTTATAGAATCAAAAAATGACCACGGTCAATATAAAATTTGACCACGGTCAAAAAATGTGCGATTGGGCGTTATGCAAAAAACGATCCAGAAACGTACCATCAAGACCCGCGCCAAGCTTCTCTCAGCTGCGGAAGAGGTTATCCGACACGGCGGATATGAAGCTTTGCGGGTGGATGAAGTTGTAAAGGCCGCGGGTGTTGCCAAGGGGACCTTCTTTGCGCATTTCCGCGACAAGGACGCGCTGATGGAAATCTTGATAGCGGACAAGCTGAATGCGTGTCTGGATCTGGCCCAATCCGGAACTCCACCCAAAACGGTACCAGAGATCATCGCTTCGCTGGAACCGGTCCACGAATTCATGACGTCCGAACGGTACGTGTTCGATCTGTTGATCAGATACTCGGGGGCAACGGCTATCGCAGATATTGGGCCGATTGCCTATTGTTTTGAACGATATTTTCGGGTCGTGATGATGTGGCTTGAAACCGCAGAGGTGCGCAAGGATGTACCATCTGAGCTGTTGGCAGAAGGCGTGCAGGCCTTTGCCATTCAGGCCATGTCCTTACAATATTGCGCGCTGCATTCAGCGACAACGTTCACAGACAGACTGGAAACATATCTGGATGCATGGCTGACCCCGGCAAGCTGATCGCCGCCGGGGTCAGGGGTGTTAGCTGTGGATCGGGCCGTCTCCGCAGGCCAGGGCAGCCTCGCGCACCGCTTCTGAATACGTCGGATGCGCGTGGCAGGTGAGCGCCAGATCCTCGGCAGAAGCACCGAATTCCATTGCCACACAAACTTCGTGGATCAGATCGCCCGCGCCGGGGCCGATGATATGGGCACCCAGGATGCGATCGGTTTCCTTGTCGGCCAGAATCTTGACGAACCCGTCTGCCGCAAAATTCGCCTTGGCACGCCCATTGCCCATAAACATGAACTTGCCGACCTTATAGGCACGACCCTGTTCTTTGAGCGTCGCTTCGGTTTCACCGACATTGGCGACTTCGGGCCAGGTGTAGATCACGCCCGGAATCACGCCATAGTTGACATGACCGTGCTTGCCTGCAACCTGCTCGGCTGCGGCCATGCCTTCGTCTTCGGCCTTGTGCGCCAGCATCGGGCCTTCGGTCACGTCGCCAATTGCATAGATGCCCGGCACGTTGGTCTGCCAGTCGGCACCAACCTTGATCTGACCACGCGGTGTCATCTCGATGCCCAGAGCGTCCAGTCCCAGACCATCCGAATAGGGTTTGCGGCCTGTGGCAACCAGCACAGTGTCGGCGTCGATCACATGTTCACTGTCGTCTTTGAGCAGCTTGTAAGTAACTTTGGCCTTGGTCTTGGTCGCTTCGGTTTTCTGCACCGCCGCGCCCATGACAAATGTCAGGCCCTGTTTCTTGAGAATGCGCTGGAAGGTTTTTTGCACCTCTGGGTCCATGCCCGGCGTGATCTCCTTGAGGAACTCGATCACGGTAACTTCAGCGCCCAGGCGGCTGTAAACCGATCCCAGCTCCAGACCGATCACACCCGCGCCGATCACAACCATTTTCTTCGGGATCTTGTTCAGTGACAAAGCACCGGTCGAGGTCACGACAACTTTCTCATCAACTTCAACACCGGGCAGGGAAGATGGTTCCGACCCGGATGCGATGATAATGTTCTTGGTCACGTGGACTTCATCACCCACTTTTACCTGACCTTCGGCAGGGATTGATCCCCAACCTTTCAGCCAGTCGATCTTGTTCTTTTTGAACAGGAATTCGATGCCCTTGGTGTTGCCGTCGATGACTTCGTCCTTGTAGGCCTGCATCTGCTTCCAATCGACCGAAGGCGCTTTGCCCTTCAGGCCCATCTTGGCAAAGTTATGCTCGGCCTCGTGCAGCTGATGGCTGGCATGTAGCAGCGCCTTAGAGGGAATGCAGCCCACGTTCAGGCAAGTGCCACCCAGTGTTTCGCGCCCTTCGACCACGGCGGTTTTCAAACCCAGTTGAGCGCAGCGGATCGCGCAGACATAGCCGCCGGGTCCGGCGCCGATTACGATGACGTCATAATTTGCCATTACATTCTCCTAAATCGACCGGACGATCCGGCGCTTCCCCGACCCGATTTGGCGGGTCGGAAATAGTCTTTGTCAAACAGGTTCCAGCAGCTTGATCGAGATATGGGCAATTCCGCCCCGCTCGTGATGCATCGCCAATTCTTCGGAACCAAAGAAGGCTTTGGCCTTGTCCAGGTTTGTAACCTCGAACATCGCGATGGCGTGGTCCTTTTGGTCGGGGTCGCGCCAGACATGAAGGTCGCGGATACCCGCGGCCTTGCGCATCGGTTTGTCCTCGCGGAACACTTTCAGCCAAGCATTGAAATCGGCCACATCGGCCTGCCAGAGGACATGCGTTGCCATGCTTACAGGTCCATCAGCAGGCGGCGCGGGTCTTCCAGCGCCTCTTTCACACGGACGAGGAAGGTCACGGCACCTTTGCCATCGACGATCCGGTGGTCATAGGACAGGGCCAGATACATCATCGGGCGGATCTTGATCTCACCATTGATGACCATCGGACGGTCCTGGATCTTGTGCATGCCCAGAATACCCGACTGCGGGGGGTTCAGGATCGGCGAGGACATCAGCGAGCCATAGACACCACCATTCGAGATGGTGAAGGTGCCACCCTGCATCTCAGCCATGCTCAGCTTGCCGTCACGGGCGCGCTTGCCCTTTTCGGCGATGGCTTTTTCGATCGCGGCAAAGGACATGCTGTCCGCATCGCGGATGACAGGCACGACCAGACCCTGCGGCGTACCGGCGGCGACGCCCATATGCACGAAGTTCTTGTAGACGATGTCGGTCCCATCAATCTCGGCATTGACCTCGGGCACTTCTTTCAGGGCATGGCAGCAGGCCTTGGTGAAGAAGGACATAAAGCCCAGCCTTACGCCGTGCTTCTTCTCGAACTGGTCCTTGTACTGATTGCGCAGGGCCATGACCTCGGTCATGTCCACCTCGTTGTAGGTGGTCAGGATCGCGGCTGTGTTCTGTGCATCTTTCAGACGCTTGGCGATTGTCTGACGCAGGCGGGTCATCCGCACGCGTTCTTCGCGTGCCTCGTCCTCGGCAGCCACAGGGGCGCGCGGGGCTTGGGCCACAGGGGTGGGGGCAGCCGCCACAGGTGCCGGGGCCGAAACTGCTGCAACGGCTTTGGCCACGTCCTCCTTCATGATGCGACCGTCGCGGCCTGTTCCGGTGACCTGATCAGCTGACAGTCCGGCTTCGGCCATTGCCTTCTGGGCTGACGGCGCGTTTGCGACGTCTTTTCCGGTGCTGGTTACTGCGGGCGCCGCCGCCGCTGCCTGGGCCGGCGCGGCTGCTGCACCAGCGGCTGCTCCGGAGATGACAGCCAGCTTAGCAGCCGCATCCACGGTCGAACCTTCTGGAGCAACGATTTCTGCAAGAACACCCGAAGTCGGTGCGGGAACTTCAACCGAGACTTTATCGGTTTCCAATTCGCACAGCATCTCGTCCTGCGCGACGTTGTCGCCAACCTTTTTGAACCAGGTCGAAACGGTTGCTTCTGTCACAGATTCACCAAGTGTCGGCACCATCACGTCAACCGACCCGGCCGATGCGGCGGGTGCAGCTGCCGGTGCTGCGGATGCCGCCGGGGCAAGGGCTGCGCCTTCGCCAGCCGCAATCGTTGCCAGCAAGGCGTCAACACCGACGGTTTCGCCTTCGGCTGCCACGATTTCACCCATTACACCCGCTGCGGGTGAAGGAACCTCAACGGTGACCTTGTCTGTCTCCAGCTCACACAGCATCTCATCCATGGCGACCGCATCACCGGGCTTTTTGAACCAGGTTGCAACTGTGGCTTCGGTGACCGATTCGCCAAGCGTGGGAACACGAACTTCAATCGTCATCGCTTACTTTCCTTCAATGCTCAGCGCTTCGTTTACCAGCGCTTCTTGTTGGGCTTTGTGTTGGCTGGCCAGCCCCGTTGCGGGCGAGGCCGATGTGGCGCGACCGGCATAGGTCGGGCGCGTGTGTTTTGCATCGATACGGGACAGGACCCATTCAATGTTGGGTTCAATAAAGGTCCACGCACCTTGGTTCTTGGGCTCTTCCTGACACCAGACCATCTCGGCATTCTTGAACCGTTCGAGTTCGTTGATCAGTGAATGTGCCGGGAACGGATAGAATTGTTCGATCCGCATCAGGTAGATGTCGTCGATGCCACGCGCATCGCGTTCCTCCAACAGGTCGAAATAGACCTTGCCGGAACACATGACGACGCGCTTGATCTTGTCATCGGCCACCAGCTTGGTGTCAGAGTTGCCTTTTTGCGCGTCATCCCACAGCACCCGGTGGAAGCTGGAGCCTGAGGTGAAGTCATCCGCCGTGCTGACGGCCAGCTTGTGACGCAACAGCGACTTCGGCGTCACTAGGATCAGTGGTTTCCGGAAGGTCCGGTGCAACTGACGGCGCAGGATGTGGAAATAGTTCGCGGGTGTCGTACAATTCGCCACGATCCAGTTGTCCTGACCGCACATTTGCAGGAACCGTTCCAAACGCGCTGACGAGTGTTCTGGGCCTTGCCCTTCAAAGCCATGCGGCAGCAGTGTGACCAGACCGGACATCCGCAGCCACTTGCTTTCACCCGAGCTGATGAACTGATCGAACATGATCTGCGCACCGTTGGCAAAGTCGCCGAACTGCGCCTCCCACAGAACCAGAGCGTTCGGTTCTGCAAGCGAATAGCCGTATTCGAAACCCAACACCGCGTATTCGGACAGCATCGAATCAATGACATCGTATTGGGATTGCCCGGCACGGATGTTGTTGAGCGGGTAATACCGTTCTTCGGTTTCCTGATGAACAAACCCAGAGTGACGCTGGCTGAACGTGCCCCGTGTTGCATCCTGTCCGGCCAGACGCACGGGATATCCTTCGGTCAGTAACGAGCCAAACGCCAGAGCCTCGCCCGTGGCCCAGTCGAAGCCTGCACCGGTCTCGAACATCTGTTTCTTATGTTCCAGCAACCGCTCAACGGTTTTGTGCATTGCGAAATCGTCAGGAGCCTTGGTCAGCGCGGCTCCGATTTCCGCCAGTGTCTCTGCCGAGATCGCTGTTTCACCCCGGACATAATCATCCTTGTTCCTGTCCAGATGCGACCAGCGCCCATCCAGCCAGTCGGCCTTGTTGGGTTTATAGTCCTTCCCGGCCTCGAATTCGTCGTTCAGATGGGCCTGAAAGGCGGCCTTCATATCTTCGATCTCACCCTCGGGGATCAGCCCGTCCTTGACCAGCCGCTCGGTATACAAGGAAAGCGTTGTCTTATGGGTTTTGATCTTCTTGTACATGATCGGGTTGGTGAACATGGGCTCATCGCCCTCGTTATGGCCAAACCGGCGATAGCAGAAGATGTCCAGAACCACGTCTTTATGGAACTTCTGGCGGAACTCGGTTGCCACCTTCGCGGCGTGAACTACCGCCTCGGGGTCGTCGCCGTTCACATGGAAGATCGGGGCCTCGACCATCAGCGCGATATCGGTGGGATAGGGGCTCGAGCGGCTGAAATGCGGCGCGGTAGTGAACCCGATCTGGTTGTTGACCACGATGTGCATGGTGCCGCCGGTTCTGTGCCCTTTCAGGCCGGACAGGCCAAAGCCCTCGGCCACAACACCCTGACCGGCAAAGGCCGCGTCACCGTGCAGCAATATCGCCATGACCCTGGTACGGTCCGTGTCGCCCAGTTGGTCTTGCTTGGCGCGAACCTTACCCAGAACTACCGGGTTTACCGCCTCAAGGTGAGAGGGGTTGGCGGTCAATGACAGATGCACACTGTTGCCATCGAATTCGCGATCGCTGGAGGCGCCGAGGTGATATTTCACATCGCCAGAGCCGTCCACGTCCTCTGGCTTGAAGCTACCGCCCTGGAATTCGTTGAAAATCGCGCGATAAGGCTTGCCCATCACGTTGGCCAGAATGTTCAGGCGACCCCGGTGCGGCATCCCGATGACGATGTCACTGAGGCCAAGCGCGCCACCGCGCTTGATGATCTGTTCCATCGCCGGGATTAGCGCCTCGCCACCGTCCAGACCGAAGCGCTTGGTGCCCATGTACTTGACGTGCAGGAACTTCTCAAAGCCCTCGGCCTCGACCATCTTGTTCAGGATCGCCTTGCGGCCTTCCTTGGTGAACGCGATTTCCTTGCCATAGCCCTCGATCCGCTCCTTCAGCCACGCGGCCTCTTCCGGGTTCGAGATATGCATGTATTGCAGCGCAAAGGTGCCGCAATATGTGCGTTTCACGATCTCAACGATCTGCCGCATCGAAGCGACCTGCAATCCCAGCACGTTGTCGATAAAGATCGGGCGATCCATGTCGGCATCGGTGAAACCGTAAGTCTTCGGGTCCAGCTCAGGATGCGTGCTGGCAGCGCGCATGCCCAGCGGGTCCAGATCCGCAGCCAGATGGCCCCGGATGCGATAGGCCCGGATCAGCATCAGTGCCCGCAAACTGTCCAGCACGGCGCGTTTGATCTGATCGTCGCTGACCTCAGCCCCTTTTTCAGCCGCCTTGTCCTTGATCTTCTTGCCCGCCGCTTTAGCGTCAATCTCGGCCCATTCACCAGTCAGCGCACCAGTCAGGTCGTCTGCTGGCATCGGCGGCCAGTCGGTGCGCGCCCAGGACGGGCCTTCGGCTTCGCGTTGAACATCGGGGGCATCATCGCCCATGGCATCAAAGAACGCGCCCCATGCGGCATCCACCGCACCGGGGTTCTTTGTGTATTGCGCATAAAGCTGCTCCAGATATTCGGCATTATGCCCCTGCATGAAGCTTGAGGCATGAAAGGCGGAATTGGGCGAATGTTCGGTCATAGGGCTACCTCTGTTGGGTTGGGACCGTATTGATTGGTGCCTGGCTGGCTGGGGCGTGTCAGCCACCATAGAACCAGGAGGGGCGACACCACCAGTACCAGTAGTGTCGGAAGAACGATGAGCAACGTGGCGCGGGTGAACAGAATATCCAGCCTGCCACCATGCTGGAAATGAGAGGCCAAGCCGATACCAAAAACGAGCACAGCTCCGGCGCCAAGGATCAACAGGATCGGCAGCAGAGCATACAGCCCGCTGCGCCCGGTATCGTGCATCCGCCGGAAAGCGACGGCCAGATGGGGAAAGAAGACGATCAGGCTGACGATGCCCTGCACCGGTTGCGAGGACGTGGCCGATACGGATTTCGAGGTTTCTGTTTCCGTCACCGCAACCTGCGTGAAGAACTGCCAGTCGATGATCCCGGCAATGATGTTCCAGATCACGATGAACAGGAAAAAGAACCAGTATTCGGGCCGCGAGGCACGGCCCGAGAAGGTGAAGAACTTGGAGAAGCAGGTGCGGATGGAGTCAGAGAAGGTCATGGGCTCACCGACCAACGGATCGCAAAATCCGAACCGCCAAAATTTGAGCCTGCGCTAAGGCTCGGACCAAGCACAACTAAAGTTCCTAAATCTGACGCTTTGTCTTTTGGGCCGTGCAAGATTTTGACTGATAAGTCCTGACCCGAAGCGAACCGTTCTTCAAACGATATAGAGTTATCGCTTGTGAACCCAAGTCGCTCTGGCCAGCCCGTAAAGTCACCTACATAGGTGAAACCACAGGACCGTGTTCCTTTTTCTTGAGCGTTTAGGAAGTAATTTGGATGGTCAGGGTGAATGAGAACGCTGATAAATGAAATCTTGTTTAAGTTATCCAGCGTTGCCCTTGCTTTTTCCAACTCCGCCGGGAAACTCTCAGGATCGGGGACATAGGTGGAGCCAGCAGCACGTTCCAGCCTTCTTCTATAGCTCATGTGGCGGGCGATGGCGTCTAATGCGTCGCCTTCAGCCAGAACAAATCCATTGTCCGCCAGACCTTCGGCGATTGGTTCGGACGCTTGAACAAGTTCCCGGCAGAGTTTGGCAATCTGGACGCCAAGCGCGTCTTCCATAGCTGCTTGAGCTTTTGTTTGAGCGGTGATCGCAAGCAAAGCAATGATCACTGCACTAACTCGACGCACCAACTTCAACTGCCTCCAAGCCGCATCAAAAGGCAGGCGATAATCGCCCGCCTTCAAACCGAGCACTGCCCGAAGAACAAACACTCGGTCGCTGACCATTACCCAATCGCTTCCAGCACAGCTTCACCCAGCTGCGCCGGGCTTTCAGCCACGACGATACCGGCCGAGCGCATGGCTTCGATCTTGTCCTCGGCACCGCCCTTGCCGCCGGCGACGATCGCGCCCGCGTGGCCCATGCGGCGGCCCGGAGGGGCCGTGCGGCCTGCGATGAAGCCTGCAACCGGCTTTTTGCGGCCTTTCTTGGCCTCATCTGCCAGGAACTGCGCGGCTTCTTCCTCGGCCGAGCCGCCGATCTCGCCAATCATGATGATCGAAGTGGTTTCGTCATCTGCCAGGAACCATTCCAGCACGTCGATATGCTCAGTCCCTTTGATCGGGTCGCCGCCAATGCCCACACAGGTGGACTGGCCCAGTCCTACGTCCGTTGTCTGTTTCACGGCTTCATAAGTAAGCGTACCCGAGCGGGAAACGACACCCACGCTCCCGCGTTTGTGAATATGGCCGGGCATGATGCCGATCTTGCAGGCGTCAGGCGTGATGACACCGGGGCAGTTCGGGCCAATCAGGCGCGACTTGCTGCCTTCCAGCGCGCGTTTCACTTTCATCATGTCCAGAACCGGGATACCTTCGGTGATGCAGACAATCACTTCCATCTCGGCATCAATCGCCTCGAGGATCGAATCCGCCGCGAATGGGGGCGGTACGTAGATCACCGATGCGTTGGCTTCGGTCACGTGCTTGGCCTCGTGGACCGAGTTGAACACGGGAAGGCCCAGATGCTCCATCCCGCCTTTGCCGGGGGTCACGCCGCCGACCATCTTGGTGCCATAGGCAATAGCCTGTTCGCTGTGGAATGTACCTTGCGAGCCGGTAAAGCCCTGACAGATCACTTTGGTGTTTTCATCGATGAGGACTGCCATTTTGTCCCTTTCTCTAGGCGGTGTGGGATTGATAGGGTTCAGCCGCTGGAAGAACCTGCGGCGCATAGGTGACTTTCTGAAGCGTGGCGCGACCAAGGGCCAGATCGGCCATCGTGCGCAGGCCGCTGCTGATTTCGGCGATACCGCGCCTGATTTTTTGTCGGACCAGCGGCCAGCCCGTAGGGCGTGCGCGGGGGGCACCCATCTGGATTTCGTCCGGCGAATCGTTGCCTTGCTCGACCATGGCAGGGATCACCTGATAGACATTGACCCGACGCGCCGCGGGCGAGGCTGACGGGTTGAACAACAGGCCATCCAGCGCGATGTCATAAGGCTTTTGCGCCAGAAAATGTTCTGCTGCTTTTCGGGTCAACGCATATGCGGCACCGCCAGGGTGGCGCGAGCGCATCAGGCACAGCTCCCGACCCAGATGAGACACACGCTTGCGCCCAAGAGCGAGGTAAAGCTTTGTACTGCGCCAGCGTTCGAACCGCACGATATCGGCATCCTCTGGCCACCAGGACGCATCGTTCAACCAATCCGCCAGTTCTGGCGACAGGAAAACATCATCCTCAAGTATCAAGGCCTGTTCCGCACCGGAGGCGACAACGGCCTCCCACGCCCTGGCATGGCTTAGGGTGCAGGCCATGTCCTTGGTATGGAAATAACCCCAAGGTCCCTCGGACCGGCATTCACGCAGAAAATCCTCACGGGTGGCGGCGTCGCAATCAACAGCGTTGACGCGCGTCGCCGACAGGCCTGCCTTTTGCAGCTCCTGCGCCATCAAACGTGCCCGCCCTGTGGCGCGTTCAAGACCTATGAGGAAGATGGGGATGGACATCAGATCGATTGTTTCTTTCGATTTCCCGCGTGAAATGGATAAAGTTGGATTGTAGTTGCCGTGGGGTCGGCCTGTAGCCCACTCCACAGCAACTTGCTTACCCCTTAACCGCCTTGACGATCTTCTCGGCACCGTCTTTCAGGTTGTCCGCCGCGATCACGTCCAGACCCGAGTTGTTGATGATTTCTTTGCCTTTCTCGACATTGGTGCCTTCCAGTCGCACGACAAGCGGAACCTGCAGACCGACCTCTTTCACCGCAGCCACCACGCCCTCGGCGATGACGTCACAGCGCATGATGCCGCCGAAGATATTGACCAGAATGCCTTTGACCTGCGGGTCCGAGGTGATGATCTTGAATGCCTCGGTCACCTTCTCTTTGGTTGCACCGCCACCCACGTCGAGGAAGTTGGCAGGTTCGGCACCATACAGTTTGATGATGTCCATCGTAGCCATCGCCAGACCGGCACCGTTCACCATGCAGCCGATCTCACCATCCAGTGCGATGTAGTTCAGGTCGTATTTGCTGGCTTCCAGTTCCTTGGGATCTTCCTCGGTCGTGTCGCGCAGTTCGGCGATATCCGGGTGGCGGTAGACCGCATTGCCGTCAAAGCCAACCTTGGCATCCAGCACTTTCAGGTCGCCACTGTCGGATACGATCAGTGGGTTAATCTCCAGCATCTCCATATCCTTCTCGACGAAGGCCTTGTAGAGGATGCCCATAAGCCTGACACATTGCTTGACCTGCGCGCCCTCCAAACCCAGCGAAAACGCAATGCGGCGGCCGTGGTAGGGTTGGTAACCGGTGGCCGGGTCAACCGAGAAGGACAGGATTTTCTCGGGCGTCGCGGCAGCAACCTCTTCGATGTCCATACCGCCTTCCGTCGAGCAGACAAACGAGATACGGCTGGTCTGACGATCTACCAGCAGGGCCAGGTACAGTTCACGCTCGATGCCGGAACCGGCTTCGATATAGATGCGATTGACCTGCTTGCCTGCCGGACCCGTCTGATGGGTGACCAGAGTGCGACCCAGCATCTTCTTGGCTTCTTCGGCCGCTTCTTCGACCGACTTCGTCAGACGGACACCGCCCTTTTCACCTGCATCGGCCTCTTTGAAGGATCCTTTGCCGCGGCCGCCCGCGTGTATCTGCGCCTTGACGACCCAAAGCGGCCCATCCAGTTCACCGGCTGCGGTTTTGGCTTCCTCGGCGCGCAGCACGGCGCGACCATCGGAGACCGGAGCGCCGTAGCTGCGAAGAAGAGCCTTGGCCTGATATTCGTGAATGTTCATCGAAATTGTCCCGTCTGACTGCGTTTAACCGTTATAGGCGTGTCTAGCGGGCAAATTTAAAGGGTTTTTTGACCTGAGACGGGAAATTGTCGAAGATTTTCAACATTTGTGATCACGGGTTTTTAGGGTGTGATCACAAAAATTCAAGTGCCATCGATTGATTCGATATTCCTGCACAGTTTTTTGAAATCACATTCGAAAAAAGGGATTTGCGACGTTTGCGCCAACATATGCGGCCGGGGTCCGCGGTGGAAAATGAAAACCGGCCCATAATTGGGCCGGCCTCAAATTCGGATTGTCTGGCAGTTTTACGCCAACGAGCTGTCGATGCCTTTGCACGCCTCGATCAGGCCTTTCACGGCGTTGACCGAATTGTCGAAACCGGCTTGCTCGTCTTCGTTCAGCTTGATGTTAACGATGCGCTCGACGCCGCCTGCGCCAATGACTGTCGGCACCCCGACATAAAGGCCGTTAACGCCCAACTCACCGCTGCAGTACGCCGCACAAGGCAGAACACGCTTTTGGTCTTTCAGATAGGCTTCGGTCATTTCAATCGCCGAGGTGGCGGGCGCGTAATAAGCCGATCCGGTTTTCAGCAGGCCTACGATTTCGGCGCCACCATCACGGGTGCGCTGTACGATGGCGTCCAGCTTTTCTTGCGAGGTCCAGCCCATTTCAACCAGATCAGGCAGAGGGATACCAGCAACGGTCGAGTAACGAACTGATGGTACCATGGTGTCGCCGTGGCCGCCCAATACGAACGCGGTCACATCGCGCATCGAGACGTTGAACTCTTCCGACAGGAAATGCGCGAAACGTGCTGAATCCAGCACGCCAGCCATGCCGCAGACTTTGTTATGCGGCAGGCCCGAGAATTCGCGCAGCGCCCAGACCATGGCGTCCAGTGGGTTGGTGATGCAGATCACGAACGCATCGGGCGCATGTGCTGCGATACCTTCGCCGACCGACTTCATGACTTTCAGGTTGATGCCCAGCAGGTCATCGCGGCTCATGCCCGGTTTGCGGGCTACGCCTGCGGTCACGATGCAGACATCCGCGCCGGCGATATCGGCATAGTCGCTGGTGCCTTTCATCGAGGCGTCAAAGCCTTCGGACGGGCCGGATTCGGCGATGTCGAGCGCCTTGCCCTGTGGCAACCCGTCAGCGATGTCAAACAGGACAACGTCACCCAGTTCTTTGACAGCTGCAAGAT
This sequence comes from Ruegeria sp. AF1, assembly GCF_056542125.1. Lineage (NCBI taxonomy): Bacteria > Pseudomonadati > Pseudomonadota > Alphaproteobacteria > Rhodobacterales > Roseobacteraceae > Ruegeria > Ruegeria sp. AF1. Next base: position 133,531 of record NZ_JBQFZG010000003.1, on the reverse strand, counting down.
GCGCAAGCGTGCCGCCGATGTTCCCCGCGCCGATCAGCGCAATCTTGGGTCTGGCCATTTGGAATATCTCCGGTCGGTTTTGAAATCGCGGCTGTGCTAGTCGTTAAAACGGCATTAGGCAAGAGTTCTGCGACGTGGCATACAACCGCATACCGTTTGCGAGGCCCTATGTGGTTGCGCTAAAGGGCCTTTGAGACAAGCCAAAACCGGGACCGGTGCATGTTTGAATTGAACCTGATGTTTTTTGCAGTGGCGATCCCGGCGGTGATTTTTGCGGGTATCTCGAAGGGTGGTTTCGGCTCGGGCGTGGCCTTTGCGTCATCATCGATTCTGGCCTTGATCCTAACGCCCGGGCAGGCCCTGGCCCTGATGCTGCCGATTCTGATGGTGATCGATGTGGCCACTTTGGGCCCTTATTGGAAGCGGTGGAACTGGGGGGATGCGCGCCTGCTGATCCTGGGTGCTGTACCCGGTGTGGCAATGGGGGCATGGCTCTACCGTTCAACGGATGATGACCTGCTGCGCCTGTTGATAGGCGGCATCTCGGTCGGGTTCGTGATCTGGCACATCGCACAGTCAAAAGGCTGGGTGCGCGGGTTTGCCAGACGGTTGCCGCCCTCCGCTGGCCTGTTTGCAGGGCTGGTCGCGGGATTCACCAGCTTTGTCAGCCATGCCGGAGGCCCTCCGGCTGCCGTTTACCTGTTGTCCCAACGGCTGACCAAGACCGAGTTTCAAGCCAGTACAGTATTGGTCTTCTGGGTGATTAACATCGCGAAGTTTGTACCCTACGCTTATCTTGGCATGTTCACGTGGCAGACGGCATGGGCCGATATGCTGTTAACACCGTTTGCTGTTCTCGGTGCCTGGCTGGGCGTCCGTGCACATTTCATGTTGTCCGAACGCCTGTTCTTTGGAATTGCCTATGTGCTGCTGACCCTCACCGGCGGTAAGCTGATCTGGGACGCACTTACCTGATCAGGCGTTCGGGGGCAGCGCTTCGGCTACAGCGTCAAAAGCTTGCCCCGAAGCGACGAGGCAGGTGACCCCGTTGGGCAAGGTCACCGTGATGGTCCAGCTGCCGCTTTGAGTTGAGGCGAAAAGTTCCATGACCGCGCCTTGCTGGGCCAGACCAAAGCCCCTGCGCGTTTCGCCATAAGTGTCGGTCAACCTTTCCAGCACATCCTCTCGCGGTGCGCAGTTTTGCCCCTGGGCCTGTACCTGTTGTGCCGCAAGTACCATGATCCCTAGTCCCATCGTCATCTTGAACATTGTCTTTCGCATCCCGAATCCTTTCGGTTCCCTCTGCCGGTCAGGGTGCCGCGCAGGGGCCGAAATTCAGTTAAGGCAAAGCACGTTGCGTCGTGTTTGCTGCGGTGCGGCAATTTTGGGCTTGAACTTTCCGGTAAAAAATGCCCCATTCCGCGCAACTTTATTTCAATGGGAGTGGTCCATGGATCCTCGTCAGCGCCCCTATCGTTCGGTTCTCTATATCCCCGGGTCCCGGGACCGGGCTTTGGAAAAGGCCCGCACTCTGCCGGTAGATGCAATCATATTTGATCTGGAAGATGCGGTCGCAGCCGACGAAAAGGACAATGCGCGCGAAACGCTCAAGGCGGCTTTGGCTGCCGGAGGGTACGGATCACGCGTCAAGATTGTTCGGATCAACGGGTTAGACACCGAATGGGGCCGTGCGGATGCCGAGGCTGTGCGCGAAATGGATGCCGACGTTGTCCTGTTGCCTAAAGTGAATTCGGCGGCTGACGTAGACGCGCTGGCTGCGATCACCGGAGATTTGCCGATCTGGGCTATGATGGAAACCCCGCGTGGAATGCTGAACGCAGCAGAAATCGCCGCGCATCCGCTGATGGCCGGATTCGTGATGGGAACAAATGATCTGGCGAAAGAGCTGCAAACCCGCTTCCGCCCAGATCGCCTGCCGATGATGACCTCGTTAGGGCTGTGCTTGTTGGCTGCCAAGGCCGAAGGGCTGATCATCATCGACGGTGTTTACAACGCCTTCAAGGATGTCGAAGGTCTGGCGTTCGAATGTGCGCAAGGCCGCGATATGGGCTTTGATGGCAAAACGCTGATCCACCCGGCCCAGGTCGAAGTGGCAAATACCGCCTTCGCGCCATCGGATGATGAGATCGACCTGGCTCGCCGCCAGATCTCGGCCTTTGAAGAGACCGAGGCCCTTGGCCAAGGGGTCGCCGTTGTCGATGGCAAGATTGTCGAAAATCTGCACGTTGTAACTGCCCGCGAAATTCTGGCAAAAGCAGAGGCGATATTAGCTTTGCAAGCGGGGTAGGCCAGCATGGGCTTTGTTCTTCTGATCTTGGGTGTGGCGCTGTGGTGGGGGGCGCATCTGTTCAAACGTGTGGCACCTGAACGCCGTGCCGCAATGGGTGACGCGGGTAAAGGCGCTGTTGCCCTGGCTTTGGTCGCGTCGATCCTTCTGATGATCTTCGGGTATCGCATGACCGACTTCATCCACGTTTGGGCGCCGCCGACCTTTCTGATTCACGTCAACAACCTGTTGGTTTTGATCGCGATTTATTTGATGAGTCCTGCGGGCACAAAAGGCCGGCTTCTGAACAAGCTGCGCCACCCGATGCTCGGCGGGTTCAAACTGTGGGCTTTTGCGCACCTGTTGGTGAACGGCGATCTGGCCTCGATCATCCTGTTTGGTGGCCTTCTGGCATGGGCGGTGGTCGAAGTCATTGTAATCAACAAGTCTGAACCTGAGTGGACCCCGGCAGAGCCTGGCACTTACGGCAAGGATGCGATGTTCGTTGTGGCTTCGATCGTTCTGATGGGAATTATCGGGTACATCCATGGGCTGGTTGGCCCATCTCCGTTCGGCTCATAAGGATTTGATTTGATGTCGAAGCTTTATCGCTTGCTGACCGAAGAAGACACTTCGGCCTTCTGTCACAAGGTGTCCGACGCCCTGTCAAAGGGATGGGAGCTGTATGGCGACCCGGCTTACGCCTTTGATGCCAACGGCAACGTAATGCGTTGCGCGCAGGCCGTGACCAAAGAGGTCGAGGCCGACTATTCCCCCGACATGAAACTGGGACAGCAGTAATGGCAAAAACAAATCCGGGCCGATTTTTCGAGGACTATTCTGTCGGGCAGGTGTTGCAGCATGCAGTACCTCGCACCGTGACCGAGGGAGAGCGCGGCTTGTATCACGCGCTCTATCCCGCACGTCACGCGCTTTACTCCTCGGATGAATTTGCCCGGGACTGTGGGTTGCCGGAAAGCCCGATAGATGATCTGGCCGCGTTCCACATCGTGTTCGGCAAGACCGTGCCTGATGTTTCTCTGAACGCGGTTGCCAATCTGGGCTATGCCGAAGGTCGTTGGCTGAAACCTGTTTTTGCCGGCGATACGCTGCGATCCGTATCAGAGGTTATCGGCCTGAAGCAGAATTCCAACGGAAAAACTGGTGTTGTCTGGGTTCGTACCCGCGGGTTGAACCAGTTGGACGAGGTGGTTCTTGAATATGTGCGCTGGGTCATGGTGCGCAAGGCAAACATGGATGCACCCGCGCCCGAGACGGTTGTTCCCGATTTGAAGGCTGTGCTTGATCCGCAGGACCTGATCGTGCCGGAAGGGCTCGATTTTGCAAACTACGATTTTGCCCTCGCGGGCGAGGCGCACCGCTGGGGCGATTATGAGGTCGGTGAAACCATCGATCATGTGGACGGTGTCACCGTGGAAGAGGCCGAGCATATGCTGGCCACACGTTTGTGGCAGAACACCGCCAAGGTGCATTACGACCTGACGTTCCGTCCGGAAGGGCGGCTCATTTACGGTGGGCATGTAATCTCGATGGCGCGGGCATTTTCCTTCAATGGCCTTGCAAATGCGCAGATGATTGTCGGCTTGAATGGTGGCGCCCATGCTAACCCTTGTTTTGCGGGTGATACGATCAAGGCATGGTCCGAAGTTTTGGACAAAGCGGAAACCGGGGTTCCCGGCATAGGCGCTGTGCGATTGCGTCTGGTCGCGACCAAGGGCGGTGATCCGTTCAAGCTGAAGAACGAAGAAGGGCGGTACCTGCCAGATGTTCTTCTGGATCTCGACTATTGGGCATTGATGCCCAAATAGGTGATCTGACGGATATGTGACGCCACGGCTTGCAAGGCGTGATAGGTTCGCACAATGAACCTGCTACGCGCGATATTGGCCAGCGTCACTCTGGCACCTGCGGCTCAGGCCTGCGATCTGGCCTTGGCTTTGGCTGTGGACGTTTCTGGTTCGGTCGATAGCAGCGAATATCGCATCCAGATGGATGGGTTGGCCGCAGGTTTGCGTGACCCGATCGTGTCCGAGGCACTGGTGCGGGGGCAGGCGCGGCTGATGCTGGTGCAGTGGACCGGCTCATCGCGCCAGCGGATCACTATCCCCTGGACCCGTATCGATAGCTTTGCCACGCTGGATCAGTTTGCAGACCGGGTCGCCGCCGATCCGCGCATCTGGCGGAATTTTTCGACGGCAATCGGCGAGGCGCTTCAAATGACCCTGAGTTCATTTGATTCGGTTTCCGACTGCCGACGGCATCTGATTGACCTGTCAGGGGACGGTGTGTCCAATGAAGGGATTGAACCTACACGGGTACATGCGGCCCTGCGCGCCGAGGGAATCGTTGTCAACGCGCTGGCTATTGAGGAAAGCGAACCGGACCTGACGGCATATTTCTTTGAGAATGTCATCGTGGGCGAAGGTGCCTTTGTCGTTTCTGCCACCGGGTTCGCGGATTACCCGGAACGAATTCGTCGAAAACTACTGCGCGAAGTGACGCAGCAAACGGCAGACCTGAAATGACGGCTTGAGAGATTCGTGATCACATCTCTTCGGCCTTGAAAACGCTAACATTGACAGTGCGGAATGTGATATGTGATCACGAGATTATTTTGTGTGATCACATAATTGAATTATCCGTATAATTGAGCGCAATTTGATGGTTTTTGCACTCGCAGCACGTGACAGTGTCGCAAAAACCAGTAAAACGTTCGGTAGCCAACCGAAAAGGAGCCGCCATGGCCGATGTAAATCGGGGCAATCGCCCACTTTCGCCGCATCTGTCGATTTATCGCCCGCAGCTGACGTCGATCACGTCCATCCTGACGCGCATCACCGGTAACGCCCTTCTGCTCGCAGCTCTGTTGATCGTCTGGTGGTTTCTGGCCGCTGCAACCTCGCCCGAGGCCTTTGCCGTAGCGAATGGGGTAATAACCTCGATGCTTGGAGACCTTGTGATGGCGCTGTCCGTTTGGGGGCTTTGGTATCACACGCTGGCCGGTGTGCGGCATCTGATCTGGGACAATGCAGTTGGTCTGGATATTCCGACAGCGACCAAAATGGGTTGGGCTGTTGTTATCGGATCGGTCGTCTTGACCCTTCTGACCCTTGTCCTCGTCGCGTGATTGGAGGCCTGACATGCGTTATCTGACCGACCGCAAACGCGCCGCTGGACTTGGCTCGGCGAAATCCGGTACTGCCCATTTCTGGGCGATGAAAGTCAGCTCGGTTGCTTTGCTGATCCTTGTGCCGTTGTTTGTATTCACCTTTGGCCCGATCCTGGGCCAGCCATTCGAGGTCGTTCTCGACTACTACTCGCGACCTTTCCCTGCCATCGTGGCAGCACTGACGCTGGCGGTTGGCTTCAAACACTTCGCGGACGGTGCGCAGGTGATGCTTGAAGATTATGTTCACGGCACGCTTGAAAAGGTCCTGATCATTCTGTTGACCTGCTTGTCTTATGGCGCGGCTGCGGCTGGCATCTTTGCCGTCGCTCGCATTGCCCTTTAATTCCCGGAGCTGAAAGAAATGGCTGCATACGAATACGAAACGCATGAATATGACGTGGTCGTTGTCGGTGCCGGTGGGGCCGGTCTGCGGGCAACACTGGGTATGGCGGAACAGGGTCTTCGCACGGCTTGCGTAACCAAGGTTTTCCCAACCCGTTCGCATACTGTGGCCGCTCAGGGCGGTATCGCCGCGTCGTTGTCAAACATGGGGCCCGACCACTGGCAGTGGCACATGTACGACACTGTGAAAGGCTCGGATTGGCTGGGCGATACCGATGCGATGGAATACCTAGCTCGGGAAGCGCCCAAGGCTGTTTACGAACTGGAGCACTATGGCGTTCCGTTCAGCCGAACCGAAGAGGGTAAGATCTATCAACGCCCGTTTGGTGGTCACACCACTGAATTCGGCGAAGGCCCGGCAGTCCAGCGCACCTGTGCCGCTGCGGACAGGACCGGCCACGCGATCCTTCATACGCTGTATGGCCAGTCGCTGAAGAACAATGCCGAGTTTTATATCGAATACTTCGCCATCGACCTGATCATGTCCGATGACGGCCAGTGTCAGGGTGTTGTCTGCTGGAAGCTGGACGATGGCACGATGCATGTCTTCAATGCCAAGATGGTTGTGCTGGCGACCGGCGGGTATGGCCGCGCCTATTTCAGCGCGACCTCGGCCCATACCTGCACCGGTGACGGTGGCGGTATGGTGGCCCGCGCGGGCTTGGCGCTGCAGGATATGGAGTTCGTTCAGTTCCACCCGACCGGCATCTACGGATCGGGCTGCCTGATCACCGAAGGCGCGCGTGGCGAGGGCGGTTACCTGACCAACTCGGAAGGTGAACGGTTCATGGAGCGTTACGCCCCCCAGTACAAGGACCTCGCACCGCGCGATTACGTCTCGCGCTCGATGACCTTGGAAATCCGCGAAGGCCGTGGTGTCGGTGCGGAAGGGGATCATATTCACCTGAACCTCAGTCACCTCCCAGCCGAAGCTTTGGCAGAACGTCTGCCCGGCATCTCGGAAAGCGCCAAGATCTTTGCCGGCGTGGATGTCACCAAGGAACCGATCCCGGTTCTGCCAACCGTGCACTATAACATGGGCGGTATCCCCACAAACTATTGGGGTGAAGTTCTGAACCCAACGGCCGAGAACCCGACAGCTGTGGTTCCGGGCCTCATGGCAGTGGGCGAAGCCGGTTGCGCCTCGGTCCACGGCGCGAACCGCTTGGGCTCGAACTCGCTGATTGACCTTGTGGTCTTTGGCCGCGCGGCGGCGATCCGGGCAGGCAAAGTCGTGAATCCTGAAGCTGCGAACCCGGTTCTGAACCAGGCATCGGTCGATAAGGCCTTTGACCGGTTCGACGCGGTGCGCAACGCTAGCGGTTCCATCCCGACCGCCGAGTTGCGGCTTGAGATGCAGAAAACCATGCAGGCGGATGCTGCCGTGTTCCGTACCGCCAAGACCATGGCCGAAGGCGTCGAGAAGATGACGGCAATTGCTGCGAAGATGGACGATCTGAAAGTCACCGACCGGTCGCTGGTCTGGAACAGTGACCTGATGGAAACGCTGGAACTGACCAACCTGATGCCTAACGCGCTGGCCACGATCGTCGGCGCAGAGGCGCGCAAGGAATCCCGTGGTGCCCACGCGCACGAGGATTTCTCTGCACGTGATGACGAAAACTGGCGTGTTCACACGGTTAGTCGGGTCGAAGGCAACAAGGTTGAGCTCAGCTATCGTCCCGTGATCGTCGATCCGCTGACGACCGAAGACGAAGGTGGCATCAGCCTGAAGAAAATCGCACCCAAGGCACGTACGTTCTAAAAGGCTCGGACAGCAGGCAATGGTGAGCAAGCGCCAAATACCCACGAAAACCGCAATGGCCATTGGCCAGTGGTCGGTCCGCGTCCGGTGCTTGTCATGACGGTCGAGGTCCTGCAATCCGGTTCAGGCTATCCCAAGATCATCCTGATCGGGCTGAACCGCTGTGCAACGACCTCGTTTCACAGGCTGTTCCAGAACAGCGGGATACCGTCAGTTCATTGGGAAGATGACCAGGGCCGAAACCTTGCGCACCGCATGTTGACCAACATAGCCATGGGGCGACGACCACTGGACGGGTTCGGAGCGGCGCGGGCCTTCACCGACATCGCTTTCGTCAGCTCACGCTTCATGCTGGACGGGGCGCGTTTCTTCCGTGAATTGCACGCGGCTTACCCGGACGCCTTTTTCTTGCTGAACACGCGCAATCGCGATGACTGGATCGCATCCCGTGCCAACCATTCCGGCGGTAGGTACCTTGAGCGATGCTGCAAGGCCAATGGACAAACGGCCGATGAAGTGAAACACGGCTGGGCACATATGTATGATGTGCACCATGCCGAAGTAGAAGCCTATTTCGACGGCAACCCGCGCTTCCTGCGCTTTGATATCGACTGTGACGATCCGCAACGCGTTGCGGACTGGCTCGCGTCGGATTTTGACGTGAACATCGCCCATTGGGGGCATTATAACCGAGGGGCGTCTCAGCGCGCCCGGACAGGCTGAAAGGCGGCCTTGTGCTGAATGGAGAATTGACATGGTTCAACTGACCCTGCCCAAAAATTCCCGGATTATCACCGGCAAGACTTGGCCAAAGCCGGATGGCGCGACCAATGTGCGAAAGTTCCAGATCTATCGCTGGAACCCGGATGACGGACAGAACCCCCGTGTCGATACCTACTTTGTCGATATGGACACGTGCGGGCCGATGGTTTTGGACGCGCTGATCAAGATCAAGAACGAAATCGACCCGACCCTGACATTTCGCCGGTCATGCCGTGAAGGCATCTGCGGCTCGTGCGCGATGAATATTGACGGGATCAACACGCTGGCCTGTATCTATGGCATGGATGAGATCAAGGGCGACGTGAAAATCTATCCGCTGCCGCATATGCCTGTGGTCAAGGACCTTATCCCTGATCTAACCCATTTCTATGCCCAGCATGCGTCGATCATGCCGTGGCTGGAAACCAAGACCAACCGTCCTGCAAAGGAATGGAAGCAGTCGATCGAAGATCGGAAAAAGCTGGATGGTCTCTATGAGTGTGTGATGTGCGCCAGCTGCTCGACCTCGTGCCCGAGCTACTGGTGGAACGGCGACCGGTATCTCGGCCCTGCTGCTCTGTTGCACGCATATCGCTGGATCATCGACAGCCGGGATGAGGCCACGGGTGAGCGTCTGGACGAGTTGGAAGATCCGTTCAAGCTCTATCGCTGCCACACCATCATGAACTGCGCCAAGACTTGCCCCAAAGGTCTGAACCCGGCCAAGGCGATTGCCGAGATTAAAAAGATGATGGTCGAACGCGCGGTATAATAACCTGCACCGAATTGCGGTAAACGCATGTCGATCTTGCAAAATAAGGCGATGTAGCCCCGGCTGCATTGCCTTATTTTTTGGTCAGGGAGGAGCGATGAGTTCGAGTCAGGATCACTCCAATGAATGCAAACACATCCAAACAAAAAATCGACGCTAAAGAGGCGCTGAAACTGCTGGAGCAGGCATGGGCCTACTACACGCCGGAACCGGTTAAAGCCGACAAAGAGCCCGAGCTGTTCGAATACGCAAACGCGGCCTGATCCAATACGACAGCCCTTGAAAAACTTCGGTCAATCGGCAAAGCAGAGGAATGCCTGTTCTTCTGCTTTTGTTGGTCGCCGGAGTGTTCGCCTATTTTTTCTGGCGCTCGCGCCATTCAACGCTGACACGTGATTGTCGCTGGCGACAGGACAGACGTCATGGCATCTGGCGGTGCAACTATTGTGGAGCGGAAATCGCTGCGACGGACCAACCTATGCGATGCCTGAAGGCAAGTGATGGTTGAGAATAGGGCTTTTCGCGAGCCAGAGAATCCGCCACTCTGCACGCCATGACTGGTTCTGAGAATACTGCCCGCCCCCCCGAAGATGCCGAAGCCCGTCGTTCGGTCGCCCCTGTTATTTGTTATCCGAACGATGCCTTGCCGCGACCAGATTTGCCCTGGATGAGATCTGTACGCCAACGGGCAGTCAAAACCGGCGAAGTCCTGGTTCCTCCGCGTGAGGCGTGCTGTTTTGATGTACCTGCCGGGCATTTCTTTCGCATCACATCGGTTGAAGGCCCGCAGGTTGGCGATTTGAACCTGTGGAACCGCAATGATTTATCCGAGCGCTTTTATTCCGGAAAAACGCGGGCTTTGCATGGCACGCACCTGACCACCGGAGAGCGGATGTGGTCCAGTTTCCCACATCTGCGCCCGATGGCCACGATCATAGCGGATACACTGGAATGGTACGGGATCGATGCATACGGGGGATCGGTTCATGACGTAATCGGCACGCGTTGTGATCCATATACGGGCAATTTGCTGTCCGGCACGCAGTATCACCACTGTTGTCATTCCAACCTGACCCGCGCGCTGGCGGATCATCTGAGTATTCCGATGGATGAGGCCGAACCTGTGGTGCACGACGTTCTGAACGTCTTCATGTGTACCGGTTTCACTCGGGATACAGGTCAGTATTTCATGAAAGCATCGCCCGTTCGCCCCGGCGACTATCTGGAGTTCTTTGCTGAGATCGATCTGCTGGGCAATCTCAGCGCTTGTCCGGGTGGGGATTGTTCCTCCGAACATTCCTCGGACACAGCCGCGTGTTTTCCCTTGTTGGTCGAAACATTTGCCGCGACGGTCACAGACCTGGATGGCTGGGAAAGCCCGGCGCGCAATGGCTATGATCGCACGCACGGGCGCTAGGTTCAGCGGGCAACTACATCATTGTCAGCTGCTCGGAAATGCGGCCTGTAGCGCGATTTCCACCATGTCTCCAAAGCTGCTTTCACGTTCCGAGGATGGCAGAGCCTCTCCCGTTAGAAGGTGATCGGAAACGGTGAGAACTGCCAGAGCACGGCATTTGTGGCGCGCTGCAAGGATATAGAGCTCGGCCGCCTCCATTTCGACGCCGAGAATCCCGTGGCGCACCATCTGTTCATTCAGGTCCGGGCGCTCATCATAGAAAACGTCCGAAGAATAAATCCCGCCGACATGGGTAGGGGTTGCTTTGGCAGCCGCCGCCTTTGCGGCCGCCTGCAACAAACTCCAATCGGCGCAGGGTGCAAAGTTCAGTTCTTTCATGATACCGCGTGACGGCGTACTCAGCGTTGTTGACGTCATTGCCAGAATGACGTCTCGAATTTTTACGCTTTCCTGCATTCCGCCACACGACCCAATTCGGATCAGGGTTTTTGCGCCGTAATCGCAAATTAACTCGTTTACGTAAATGGAGAGCGAGGGCATTCCCATGCCGCTACCCTGTATCGTTACAGGATTTCCCTTCCAATTTCCGGTAAACCCAAGCATCCCCCGAACGTTATTGACTTGCTTCACATCGTCCAAAAACGTCTCGGCCGCCCATTTCGCCCGATAAGGATCTCCGGGTAATAGAACGGTTTCTGCAATTTCACCTTTTTCAGCGCCGATATGAATTGTCATTGTTTGTTCCGCCCCGATCAGATTTCAAGATCGGAAATATCGGCACCCGCCTGCAACGCGTCATGCACCCATTTCGGCTTGCGGCCACGACCTGTCCAGGTTTGTTCCGGATTGGCAGGGTTGCGGTATTTTTCTTTTGTTTTCGTGTTCTTGGATGCGCGAGGTGCGTCGCCTGAAAGCTCGGACAGCGAGTATCCGAATTCCGCGGCAGCCTTTTCTGCGGCTTTCAAAGCCTCACGGCGCTCGCGTTTTTCGGCTCCTACCAAGGCTTTTTCGACATCGTCACGCAATGCCAAAAGGTCTTTACGCGACATCTGTTCAAGATTGATCCCCATCATTCATCTCCGAAGGATATTATTTACGGTGCACTTGAGTGCGCACCGTAATTCTAACGAATGGTTTATTCCATCCCAAATATCAAAAGGGAAGAAACGGGGAATTAAGGGTCTAAAACCTCAGTTACTCGGCTGCGAGGTTTTTGGGGTCAACCAGTGTTACGATATCGCTCATGATCGCATTAAGTTCAAAGTTTTTGGGGGTGTAAACCTTGGCTACACCCATGGCTTTCAATTTTGCGGCATCGTCATCCGGAATAATTCCGCCAACAACCACGGGAATGTGAGACAAGCCAGCCTTCTGCAGCCGATCCATTACATCTTCGACCAAAGGCAGATGGCTACCGGACAGGATCGACAACCCGATGACATGTGCGTCATCGTCGCGGGCTGAGGTGACAATTTCTTCCGGGGTCAGCCGGATACCCTCATAGCTGATATCCATGCCGCAGTCGCGGGCACGGAACGCGATTTGTTCGGCGCCGTTGGAATGGCCGTCCAATCCCGGTTTTCCAACCAGAAATTTCAGGCGTCGCCCCAGTTTGTCGCTGACGGCATCAACCGCCGCGCGCAGGTCATCCAACCCTTCGGTTTTGTTCGAGACCGATCCGGAAACGCCGGTCGGACCACGATAAGTGCCGAAGACCTTGCGCATCTCTTCGGCCCATTCGCCGGTGGTCACACCCGCCTTGGCAGCGGCAATGGACGGCTCCATGACGTTTGCTCCTGTCTGAGCCGCTTGGCGCAACGCGGCCAAGGTCGCTGCAACAGCCGCTTCGTCCCGCTCAGCCCGCCACGCATTCAAGCGGTCGATCTGTTCCTGTTCCACGGCAGGATCAACGACCATGATGCCGCCATCTTCAGTCTGAAGGGGGGAAGCCTCGCCTTCCATCCATTTGTTCACGCCGACAACGACGGTTTCGTTGCGTTCGATCCGGTTCAGACGTTCGGCGTTGGAATCCACAAGGCGGGATTTCATATACTCAATAGACGCAACCGCACCGCCCATCGAATCTAGGTTTGCCAGCTCTGCCCGCGCGCCTGCTTTCAATTCTTCGACCTTGGCATCAACAGCCGGGTTGCCATCGAACAGGTCATCGAATTCCAACAGATCAGTTTCATAGGCCAGAATTTGCTGCATCCGCATGGACCATTGCTGGTCCCAGGGGCGTGGCAGGCCAAGTGCCTCGTTCCATGCAGGCAACTGCACCGCGCGGGCGCGCGCGCTTTTCGACAGCGTCACGGCCAGCATTTCAATAAGGATGCGGTATACGTTGTTCTCTGGCTGCTGTTCGGTCAGGCCCAGTGAGTTTACCTGCACACCATAGCGGAAGCGGCGGAACTTTGGGTTCTCAACACTATACCGCTGTTGCAGAATTTCATCCCAAAGATCAACAAACGCGCGCATTTTGCACATTTCGGTAACAAAACGGATTCCTGCATTCACGAAAAACGAAATCCGACCACACAGTGCCGGAAAATCTTCGACCGGAACACGGGGGCGCAGCTCGTCCAGCACGGCAATGGCTGTTGCCAGCGCATAAGCAAGTTCTTGTTCCGGTGTCGCGCCTGCCTCTTGCAGGTGATAGGAACACACATTCATCGGGTTCCACTTGGGGACGTTGGAATAGCAATACTCAGCCACGTCTGCGATCATCTTCAGCGACGGTTTTGGCGGGCAAACATAAGTGCCCCGGCTCAGATATTCCTTGATCAGGTCGTTCTGGACCGTGCCCTGCAATTTGGAAACGTCAGCGCCTTGTTCCTCGGCCGCGGCGATGTAAAGGGCTAGCAACCAAGGGGCGGTCGCGTTGATCGTCATTGACGTGTTCATCTGTTCCAGCGGAATCTGATCGAACAAAACCCGCATATCGCCCAGATGGCAGACGGGCACCCCGACCTTGCCAACTTCGCCACGTGCCAACGTGTGGTCACTGTCATATCCGGTCTGGGTGGGCAGATCGAAGGCAACTGAAAGACCGGTTTGCCCTTTGGCGAGGTTGCCACGATAAAGCGCGTTCGAGGCCTTGGCGGTAGAATGACCGGCATAGGTCCGGATGAGCCAGGGGCGATCTTTCTGCATCTGCGTCATGAAGGGGCCTCGCGTTTCGGTGGGCAATAAAATTACGTCCTGAGGTTCTAAAGCGCAATTTTCGGGACATGTCAATTCGCTGCGTTGCGGCATCCCGCAATTGTTCAGATTGTGAGCAGCTGCGATTGGTGGCAAGGTGCGGCCATGACGCAAACCGTGGAACTTCCGCTTTGGCTTTTTGTGCTGATCGTGGTCTTTGCCATGGTTACTTTCGCTTCACATTTTCTGTTCCCGTCAGTCCGATGGTTTTTCCGCCGCCGGTTGGAACGTGCCGTGGCGCGTTTGAACCAGCGCCTGCAACGTCCGATCCAACCGTTCAAGCTGGCCCGTCGGCACGACATGATTCAACGGCTGATTTATGATCCGCAGGTTGGTAAAGCGGTTCAGCATCACGCCCTCGAAACTGGAATACCCGAAGCCGTTGCGTCCGAACAGGCACGCCGCTATGCCCGCGAGATCGTGCCGTCCTTTTCCGCCTTCGCCTATTTCAGTTTTGCGATCCGGCTAGCCCGGCTGTTAAGCAACACGTTCTACGAGGTGCGGCTTAGCTACGAGGACGAAGACGCGGTCAGGACAATCGACCGTGATGCAACCGTTGTTTTTGTGATGAACCACAGAAGCAATATGGACTACGTGTTGGTTACATATCTGGCGGCCCCGCACTCTGCTTTATCCTACGCAGTAGGAGAATGGGCGCGGGTTTGGCCGCTGAGCCGGTTGATCCGGGCAATGGGGGCCTACTTTATCCGGCGCAAGTCAGGCAGCGAGCTCTACCGGCAGGTTTTGTCCACCTATGTGCGCCATGCGACCGAAGCCGGTGTTACGCAAGCCATGTTTCCAGAAGGTGGTTTAAGCCTGACAGGAGCGCTCGCCCGCCCAAAGCTTGGATTGCTCAAGTATATAATGGATGGGACGACGTCGCAGGGGCGTGATGTCGTATTCGTTCCTGTCGCTTTGAATTATGACCGCGTGCTTGAAGACACCATTCTGACCCGCGCAGCGTTAGGAACAGAACGTCGTTTTCGGGCCCGGATCGGGGTCATCACGCGTTGGATTCTCAAACAGTTCTGGCGGCGAGTGATCGGGCGCTACAAGCGGTTCGGGCTGGCATCGGTCCGGTACGGAATCCCGATTTCTCTGAAAGAGTTCCGGGCCGAGGGCAGTGACGACATGATGACCGATCTGGCGCGCACATTGATGCAGCGTATCCAGAACGCGATCCCGTTGGTCCCGGCCCCTGCGGCTTGTTTGCTGATACGTGACAATGGGCCGATGGCGGAACAGGATCTGCGGTCCTGTATTCAGGCGATGATGGAACGTGACGGTAAGCAGACCCAAGACAATGCGTCGGCCATATCAAGCGCTTTGGATCAGTTGATTGAACGACGGATACTCAAGCGGCAGGGGCATGTTCTTTCCGAATCTGGCCAACGCGGTGATTTGCTGGAGTATTATGCAGCGTCTGTACCGGTTTCCGCGCGCCCTTCTGTTTCTGCGTATGCAAAATAATTTCTGCGACCGCTGGGTCATAAAATTACAATTTAGCATCAAAAACGGTTGCAATATTTCGCGATGGCCAATATTTCATCTGATAAAGCACGCGATTCTGCGTCGCGGCAAAAGTATTGAAAAAGGAGGCCAGCATGGCTTTGGACACCGAAACCGGTATCGCGTCGTATGAGGCACCTGAAAAAGACCTCTATGAAATGGGTGAGATCCCTCCGATGGGATATGTCCCGAAACAAATGTACGCATGGGCCATCCGAAAGGAACGCCATGGCGAGCCAAACACTGCGATGCAGCAGGAAGTGGTCGATGTACCCACGCTGGACAGCAATGAGGTACTTGTTCTGGTGATGGCAGCAGGCGTTAACTACAACGGTGTCTGGGCTGCACTGGGCCAGCCGATCAGCCCCTTCGATGGCCACAAGGCACCGTACCATGTCGCAGGCTCTGATGCATCGGGTATCGTCTGGGCTGTTGGTGACAAGGTCAAGCGCTGGAAGGTTGGCGATGAAGTTGTCATCCACTGCAACCAGGACGATGGCGACGACGAAGAATGCAACGGCGGCGACCCAATGTACTCGACCAGTCAGCGGATCTGGGGCTATGAAACACCTGACGGCTCGTTCAGCCAGTTCACACGCGTGCAAGCTCAGCAGTTGATGCCGCGCCCCAAGCACCTGACCTGGGAAGAAGCGGCGTGCTACACGCTGACACTCGCGACAGCTTACCGTATGCTGTTTGGTCACGAACCGCACGACCTGAAACCGGGTCAGAACGTTCTGGTCTGGGGTGCCTCGGGCGGTCTGGGGTCTTATGCTATCCAGTTGATCAACACAGCCGGGGCAAACGCGATCGGGGTGATTTCGGACGAAAGCAAGCGCGATTTCGTCATGGGTCTGGGCGCAAAAGGGGTTTTGAACCGCCGCGACTTTAATTGCTGGGGCCAACTGCCCACGGTCAATACGCCTGAATACGCCGAGTGGTTCAAAGAGGCCCGCAAGTTCGGCAAGGCGATCTGGGATATCACCGGCAAGGGCAACAATGTCGACATGGTGTTCGAGCATCCGGGCGAAAGCACCTTCCCGGTCTCGACCTTCGTGGTGAAAAAAGGCGGCATGGTTGTGATTTGTGCGGGGACGTCCGGGTTCAACTGCACATTCGACGTACGTTACATGTGGATGCACCAGAAACGCCTGCAGGGTTCGCATTTTGCCCATCTGAAACAAGCGGCAGCGGCGAACAAGCTGATGGTCGAGCGCCGTCTGGACCCCTGTATGTCCGAGGTGTTTGCCTGGAACGACCTTCCGGAAGCACATATGAAAATGCTGCGGAATGAACACAAGCCGGGCAACATGTCTGTGCTTGTTCAGGCGCCGCGTACCGGGCTGCGCACACTCGAAGAAGTTTTGGACGCAGGCTGAAACAGTTCAGGACCTTAGACAAAAACCACCCGCGAATCGCACTGCCGGTTCGCGGGTGGTTTGCTGTTTGCAGACCTTTTTCATGGTTTCAAATGCTTGCGATTATTACTCCCGCTATTTTTGGGGAGTAGAAACCGGTGAATAGGTCGAAAAAGATCATACATGTTATGGTTGTGTTAACGCTTCGTTAACTGTTTCAGAGAGACCCTGATGGCGCAAAATGAGTGGATATTGGACGTACTATCGGACCTCAACGCTTTTGCCGTTGCGAATGGGTTGAGCGCGCTTGCAGAACAGCTTGATGATACAAGGCTGATTGCGGCGGCCGAGATCGCGTCCCTAAAGAACGAGGCACGGGCGCCCGCGGATGGGAACGAAAACCGATTTGGGTCAAATCCTTCAGGATTTGGAAAACACCAGCACGCTTGAAGAGCTCAGCACCGTTGCCGAATGTCTGCGAGACACTTTGAAGGTCGCACATCTGACATATCACTGGGTTGACGGCGCGGGGGACCAATACGGCTATACGACCTACTCAGACGCCTGGGACGAACGATACAGGGAAAAAAACTATCATCGTATTGATCCTGTAATTCTGGGGTGTTTCCAGCGATTTCACCCGGTTGACTGGAAGTCTCTGGACTGGTCCAGCAAGGTGGCCAAATCATTCCTTCAGGATGCCCACGACCATGGGGTCGGCAATCAGGGATACTCGATCCCGATCCGAGGGCCAAACGGCCAGTTCGCTCTTTTTACCGTTAACCATAGTTGCGACGATCAAACTTGGCAGACCTTCATCTCGACCTTTGGGCGCGAGTTGATTCTTGTTGCGCACTATATCAATCGCAAAGCGCTGGAGTTTGAAAAAGACAGGCAACCGGATGCAACGCGCAGCCTGTCGCCCCGTGAAATCGACGCCATTACCCTTTTGGCACTGGGTTACAGCCGCGCTCAGGTGGCGCATTCCCTGTCGATTTCCGAACACACGTTACGCGTTTACATTGAAAGCGCCCGATCGAAACTCGGAGCCCTTAACACGACCCACGCAATAGCAACGGCACTCAGCCGGGGATTAATAGTCGTTTAAGGGCAAAGCGTCCTCAAAACGCAATATTAACCACGACTCTGTACCCCCTTCGTTCCTGCACAGGACGACAAGGGGAAAAGTCATGTTGCGTTATCTATATGCCGATGAGTTACACAGATTTCCGACTCTGGCTGAGGGGATGTTCAAGGATCGCGCAGATCAGTTCAAAACCCGGTTGGGGTGGGACGTCCATGTCAACAAAAAAGGAGAAGAGCGGGATGAGTACGACGACCTCAACCCGCTTTATGTCATCTGGGAAGAACCGGATGGCAGCCATGGTGGGTCAATGCGGGTATTGCCGACAACCGGCCGGGTAATGATCAATGAGGTGTTTGGGCATCTCAACGGTGGAAAGCCGATTTGCAGCCCTCTGATCTGGGAGGTGACCCGGTTCTGCCTGTCCCGCACAGCCAGCCCGCACACTGCCGGGGCCATCATGCTCAGCGGCGGTGAGATGATGGAGGGCTTTGGCCTGACGCATATTGCCGGTGTATTTGATGCCCGCATGATCCGGATCTATCGTCTGATCGGGTCGTCCCCCGAGGTTCTTGGAACCCAAGGCACAGGGCGTGACCAGATCTCGGTCGGGCTATGGCCCTATTCAGCGGATGATTGCAACCGCGTGGCCGAACGGGCGGGCATCCCGCGTGAGCTTTCGCGCATGTGGTTCAATGCAGCTTTCGGGCGATCCAAACTGCACCGATTTGCCCTGTCTGCCTAAGGACCGGAAAACGCAAATCCGCATCTGGTGATGGTTGGCGCGGCCCTGTAGGGTCGCGCCATGTCTTTGCCGAATGTGACCTTCTCAGATGATCAGGCCGCCGCGTATGACAGCATCGCCGAGATGCTGCGCTCAGCCGGTGTCGACCTAGAGGACGATGCCCTTCTGAAACTGCCGGGGGCAGGGAAGTCTGGCGTGATGGCTGTGATCGGCAAGGCCGGGTCCGGCAAGACGTTGCTGTTGGCCAAACTTTACAAAGCGCTGGCTGAGACCGGTGTTCAGGTCGTGTCCGGCGACTACGAAAGTCGTAAATCCAGAGACAAGCGCAGCCTTGCTATTCTGGCCCCTACGAACAAAGCCGCAAGTGTTCTGCGCCTTCGAGGTGTTCCGGCAACCACAATTCACCGCATCCTTTATACGCCGGTCTATGACCCGGAATACGAGCGTATCGCCGAATGGCTGGCCGGAAATGACGAGCGCCCCGAGATCGAAGGTCTGACAGACGAAGCTTTGGACCGTGCTGCTGCGTTTTATCGTAACAACAAATCGATTCCCGGAGCGCTGGCCGCTGCCGGATTGCGCGGATCTGACTTCATTACAGGTTGGAAACGCCGCGAGGAACCGCTGGACATCGGGTTTGTCGACGAGGCGTCGATGCTGGATGATCGTCAGTTCGAAGACCTGAAAGAGATATTCCCGACCCTTCTGCTGTTCGGTGATCCCGCACAGCTGGCTCCGGTCAATCAGTCCGGCAGCATGGTGTTTGAAGCCTTGCCCGAACCACGAAAGCTGACGCTTCAGCGGGTACATCGGCAAGACGCGGATAACCCGATCCTGGATCTGGCGCACGCTCTTGCCAATCCGTCGATGGGATTTGAAGAATTTGAGCGTTTGGTCGAAGACACCGCCCGCCGGGATGACAGGGTCGTTTGGGGGCAGCGGGTCGAAGTTGATCTGATGGCGCGCAGCCCGGTTCTGGTCTGGCGCAACGCCACGCGCATTCGTTTGATACAGGCGTTCAGGCAAGTTCATGGCGCACCGGATACGGAGCTTTTGGAAGGTGAGCCGCTGATCTGCGACGGGATCGAGTTGCCGTTGAAGCACCGCAAAAAGCGGTTGGATCTTGAGGCGCGCGGCCTGATCAAGGGGGCCCAGGTTGTCTATCTTGGTCCCGGTCGCAAGCCGGGGTTTTCTCGCTTGCATGTGATCGGGGCCGAAGACCCACAGGTCAGCGCCGCGTCGATTGTCCAGATCGAAAAACCGGATGAGGAAGAGCCCTTCATTCCTTTTGCCGCCCGTATGGGGGCGACGTTTTTGCACGGGGCTGCAGTGACGATACACAAGGCACAAGGATCACAGTGGGACACGGTTCAGGTGTTTGCCCCTGACATTTACGCCGCCGCCCGGATGGGCCGTACTGAGGCCGGGCAGCCTTTGTGGAAGCGTTTGGCTTATGTCGCGATCACCCGCGCACAGGAGCGTTTGATCTGGGTGGTTCGCAATCGATTGTCAAAACCCACCCACCCGTTGCAGATAGATGATTTGCGCGCGGTCCCCGCAGTTTCACTCGCACTGAAGGCAGAAGAGACATGGGTTCCATAATCGTAACTGGTGCAAGCTCTGGCATCGGTCGGGCCACCGCCGAGCTTTTTCTGGCGCAGGGCTGGACGGTCGGGCTGCTGGCGCGCAGCGCGGACAAGCTGAATGCCCTCGCGCAAGAATACCCGGCGGCCATAGCAATGCCCGCCGATGTGACCGACCCGGACGCAGTCAAACAGGCGTTCCACGTATTCATGGATCGGACAGGGCGACTTGATGTTCTGTTTAACAACGCTGGTATTTTTGCCCGCGGGGGCACAATCGACGAAATCGCGTTGGACGATTGGTATCAAACCGTCAACGTCAACCTGAACGGTATGTTTCTATGCGCGCGTGAGGCCTTTGGGATCATGCGTCATCAAAGCCCGCAGGGCGGGCGGATCATCAATAACGGATCGATTGCAGCGCATGTTCCGCGTCCGAATTCTGTACATTATTCGGCGACCAAACATGCCATTACGGGGCTGACGCGCAGCCTTTCACTGGATGGACGATCCTTTGGAATTGCATGTGGTCAGATCGATATCGGCAACGCACGCACGCAGATGGTTCAGGATCTGGTGGATGCGGCGCAGGCGGCAGGCCAGACGCCGGACCCAACCATGGCGGTTGAAGATGCCGCGCGGTCCGTTCTGCATATGGCCACCCTGCCGCCCGAAGCGAATGTGCAGTTCATGACGGTCATGGCCACGACCATGCCCTATATCGGCAGGGGGTGAGTGTCAGTTTTCCCGCAACAGACGGAACGCTGTCGACGCGCCCCAACCCGCGGCAATTGCGATAACCAATGACATCAGCCCGTACCAAACGGGTTGCTGACGGGACATATTGTACAGAAACCGCTCCAACCCGACTTTGCGGACGTCGATTTTGGTTTCGTATTGCGATACAACCTCTCCTCCGCGGGTCAGGAAGATCCGAGCTGAGTAATCCCCTTCGGTCAGGTCCGCAGGCATGTCAATTGACGTCCGGAACAAGGTTTGTTCGTCCACGGCCACAGTGTTCTCGCGGATGGAATACAGCTGTTCAGATTCACGGATACGGATCACGGCATCTGCAAAATCCTGAGCACCACGGATGTGCATCGCCGCTCCGACCGACCGGATCGCGCGTTCGATCGAAATGCGGTGACGCAGGTCTTCGGTATCGGTCAGAATTTGATCCAACGGTTCGCTGGTGGCAACTGCGTAGAAACTTGGTGCCAGGTCGACCAGAACGCTATCGGTGTTTACCCAAATCCCAAGCTTTCGCTCTTTGCGGCGAACCGTTACGGGCTCGGACGGGCCTGCAACCGCTACAATAACCGCGACTGGTGGGCCTGGCGGAATGGGTGATTCCCGTTTGATGGCCCCGAAAATGAGGATCTCAGACCCGTCAAAGTCGGCAGTGATCGCAACACGATCCTGGCTGAGGCCCAGGACGACCTGCTCTTCATCGGCTGCGGCGGGCAGGCAGAACAGGCACAAAGCGGCAAAGACATAGCGCAGCATTCTTAATGCCCCCCGCTGTTGCCAAGCGAATAAAGCTCGGATGGTTCAAGAAGCAAATCAAGGGCCAGCTTGCCGCAGACGACCAGAACCAGCGCCGCCAACAGAACGCGTAGTTGTTCTGCCGGCATGCGCGAACCGATTACGGTTCCGATCTGGGCGCCAATGACGCCCCCGACCAGCAGCAATACCGCCAGGACAATGTCCACTGTATAGTTGGTGGTCGCGTGCAGCATCGTGGTAAATGCGGTTACGAAGATGATCTGAAACAACGATGTGCCGACAACGACTTTCGTGGGCATTCCCAGCAGGTAAATCATCGCCGGGACCATGATGAAGCCGCCACCGACCCCCATAATCGCGGACAAGACCCCGACGCTTAGACCAACTACAACCGGTGGAATGACCGAGATATAAAGACCTGATGTGCGAAAGCGCATCTTGAAGGGCATCGAATGAACCCAGCCACGTTGGCGGCGCTTGGCTGGCGCTGCCCCGCCTTTCTTGGCTTTGCGCAGCGCCCTCAAGCTTTCGATGAACATCAGGCTGCCAATGATACCAAGGAAGACCACGTAACAAAGGGTTACCAGAAGGTCGACCTGGCCTAGGCTTTTTAGATAGTTAAAGACAACAACGCCCAATGCAGCCCCGACTAGACCGCCTGTCAACAAAACCGTACCCATCTTGAGGTCAACGGTCTTTCGTCGAAAATGGGCCAGCACCCCGGAAAAGGACGATGCAACAATCTGATTGGCCTCTGTCGCAACCGCAACAGCCGGTGGTATGCCAATGAAAAACAGCAGCGGCGTCATGAGAAACCCGCCGCCGACCCCGAACATCCCCGACAGAATTCCAACCATTCCACCCAGACCAAGGAGTAGAAATGCATTTACCGAGACTTCGGCTATGGGCAGGTAAATATGCATGATACCGTCACTTTGCGCTGGGTCTTGGCTTGCCTTCTATCAAACTCGAATTCAAGAGCGGTTATTGTCGCGTGGTACGGAGAAAACAACATCATACCCCTCCAGGCTCTGCCAGAGAAAAGATCTCCAACGGCGGCAATAGAAGGTCAAATCCGATCTTTCCGGCAACGCCCATGACCAGCAACGCCAACAGAATGCGCAGCTGTTCGGCTTTCAGACGTGCACCGATCTGCGTCCCCAATTGCGCGCCCAGAACGCCGCCAAGCAACAAGAACAGGGCAAGCACTATGTCGACGCTGAAATTTGTCGACGCATGTATCATGGTTGTGAAACCGGCGACGAAAATGATCTGGAACAGGGATGTCCCGATAACCACTTTGGTCGGAATGCCAAGAACATAGATCATCGCGGGTACCATGATGAACCCGCCGCCGACACCCATGATCGCCGACAGGATGCCAACACCAAACCCGACCAGTGCAGGTGGTATGACCGAGATGTAAAGGCTTGATGCCCGAAACCGCATCTTGAAGGGCAGTGTGTGAACCCATGTACGCTGGCGTCGCTTGGGGGCAGGTTGATACCCGGACTTTCTGGCTTTTCGGATGGCGGCAAGGCTTTCAATGAACATCAGGGTTCCGATGGCCCCCAGAAACACGACATAGCAAATCTGTACAGCCAGATCGACCTGTCCGAGATGCTTGAGAAAATTGAAAACCACCATACCCAGGGCCGCGCCAAACAACCCTCCGGTCAGCAGAACGCTTCCCATTTTCAGGTCCACGGTCTTGCGCCTGAGATGCGCCAACAATCCCGAAATGGAAGAAGCGACAACCTGATTGGCTGATGTCGCAACGGCAACCGCCGGGGGAATGCCGATAAAAAACAGCAGCGGAGTGATCAAAAATCCTCCGCCGACCCCGAACATACCAGATAAAACACCGACGACCCCACCGATCCCCAACAGCAGGAATGGGCTGACAGAAACTTCGGCTATGGGAAGGTATACGTGCATACCCTCTTAGAACGGTTGCAGCATGCAAAATCAACTCTGCATGCCGCCTTGCAGCGAACAGGACCGAAACTCCATTCGGAACTGGCCTTATCAGCGCTCTTTGATGTAGGGCTCTCCGCCTGCCCGTGGTGGCACGGCCTTGCCGACAAAACCGGCCAGAATAACAACTGTCAGGATATAGGGCAGGGCGTCCATCACCTGGACTGGAATCACTACGCCGCCAAGATCGATGTTTTGGAACCGAAGTGCTACCGCCTGAAGCAGGCCAAACAGCAAACAGGCCCACATGGCGTGCCACGGGCGCCATTTGGCAAAGATCAAGGCGGCCAGCGCAATAAAGCCACGACCAGCGGTCATTTCCTTGACGAACCCCGCCTGCAAAGCCGTCGCCAGATAAGCGCCCGCGATACCACAAAGTACGCCACAGATCGCGACGGCTGCGAAGCGCAGGCCAACCACGGATACACCTGCCGTGTCGACGGCTGCCGGGTTTTCACCCACAGCCCGCAGGCGCAGGCCGAACCGTGTGCGGAAAAGCACCCACCACGTTGCTGGAACCATCAGGAATGCCACATAAACAAGGATCGAATGGCCCGAGAGCAGTTCGGAATAGATAGGGCCGACAATCGGAACCCCTCCAAGCGCATCGGCAAATGGAAAGTTGATAGGCTCGAACCGGCCGCCACCAAAGAGCGAGGGCGTACGACCGCCCTGTTGGAACCAGCTTTGGGCGACAAGCACTGTCAGGCCCGAGGCGAGAAAGTTTATTGCAACACCCGAAATCAGCTGGTTGCCCCGGAAGGTTATCGATGCCAACCCGTGCAGCCCTGACAGCGCCAATGAGGATCCGATGCCAGCCAGCAAGCCCAGCCAGACTGAACCCGTAACCGCCGCGACAGCCGCAGAAAAGAACGCGGCCACCAGCATTTTGCCTTCCAGCCCGATGTCGAAAATGCCAGCCCGTTCCGAATACAGACCGGCCAAACAGGCCAGCAAAAGAGGCGTGGATAGGCGGATGGTCGAATCCAGAACCTGGATGAGGGTTACAAAGAAGTCCATTACTCTGCCCTCTTCCGCATACCAAGGAACAGTTTCTCAAGCGGCATCCGTACCATGTTGTCCAGCGCACCGGTGAACAGGATCACCAGCGCCTGAATGACCACGATCAGCTCGCGCGGGATCGATGCCCACAGTGCCAGCTCGGCCCCGCCCTGATACAGGAACCCGAACAAAAGCGCGGCCAGCAATACGCCGAAAGGATGTGAGCGCCCCATAAGGGCCACGGCAATCCCGATGAACCCAGCGCCTTCGGTCGAGTTCAGGACAAGGCGCTCCGCCTCGCCCATGACGTTATTGATGGCCATCAAACCTGCCAGCGCACCCGAGATCAGCATCGCAACAATAGTAATGCGAACCGGTGAGATACCGGCATAGACCGCGCCGGTTTCAGAGTGGCCATAAGCTCGGATTTCATAGCCCAGCCGGGTCCGCCAGATCAGCGCCCAGACGACGACACAGGCCAGCAACGCGATGAAGAATGTAATGTTTACCGGAGCCCCCCGGAACACCACGTTTTCTGCGGTCGAGAACATTGACTGAAAAGTTGGCAGATGGACGGTTTCGGGGAATCGCGCGGTTGCCGGGTCCTGCGACCCTTGCGGGCGCATGATGTTGACCAACATGTAGTTCAGAAAGGCAGCGGCAATGAAATTGAACATGATCGTGGTAATCACGATATGGCTGCCGCGCTTGGCCTGAAGGTAGGCTGGGATAGCGGCCCAAAACGCACCGAACAGCATTGATGCCGCGCAGGCCGCAAGCAATGCAATGCTCCAATGCGGCCAGTCGACGTACAGGCAAACCATGGCCACCCCAAGACCGCCCAACATCGCCTGACCTTCGCCACCAATGTTGAACAAGCGGGCGTGGAATGCGACGGCGACCGCAAGGCCGGTAAACATGAAGTTTGTCGCGTAATAGAGCGTATAGCCCCAGCCATAGGTTGACCCCAACGCGCCTGTAACCATCAGCTTAACAGCTTCGACGGGGTTTTCTCCGATGGCGAGGATGACTAGCGCAGACAGGAAAGCGGCCAGCAACAGACTGATCAGCGGGATCAGAACGACATCGGCCCATTTAGGCATTTTTTCCATCCTACGCGGCCTCTCCTGCAACACCGGCCATCAGCAGGCCAAGTTCTTTTTCATCTGTTTCGCTGGGCAGGCGTTCGCCCATGATATGCCCGTCGAACATCACTGCGATCCGGTCGGACAGCGAGAAGATCTCTTCCAACTCAACCGAAACCAGCAGGATCGCCTTGCCTTGGTCGCGCAGGGCAACGATCTGCTTGTGAATGAACTCGATCGCACCAATATCAACGCCACGTGTCGGCTGGCCGACCAGCAGCAGGTCAGGGTTTCGCTCGATTTCGCGGGCAACGACGATTTTCTGCTGGTTCCCGCCCGAAAAGCTCTTGGCGGCAAGCCAAGGATCCGGTGGCCGAACATCGAATTTCTCGATCTTGGCTTCGGTATCAGCGCGCAGCGCGGAATTGTCCATGAACAGGCCACGCTGATAAGCGGGGTCCCGGTGATAGCCAAAGGCCACGTTCTCCCACGCGTGGAAATCCATAATCAGGCCTTCGCGCTGACGGTCTTCGGGCACATGCGCGATGCGCTGTGCACGACGCGCCTGACCGTCTGATCCGGCACCGCTTAGTGCCAGCGGTTCGCCATTCAGCTTGATCGAGCCTTGTCCCGGACGCATCCCGCCCAGAACCTCTAGCAACTCCGACTGTCCATTGCCCGCCACACCGGCAATGCCAACGATCTCACCGGCACGAACGGTCAGGTCGATACCTTTAACCCGTTCAACACCAGCGGAATCAAAAACGCTCAGCTTTTCGATCTCAAGGATGGGTTTGCCCGGCGTCGCAGGCACCTTGTCGACTTGCAGCAAAACCTTACGGCCTACCATCAGTTCGGCCAGTTCTTCAGGGCTGGTGTCTGAAGTTTTCACCGTAGCCGTCATCTGCCCACGGCGCATGACCGAAACGGTATCGGTGTTTTCCATGATTTCGCGCAGCTTGTGGGTGATCACGATGATCGTTTTCCCTTCGGCTCGCAGACGATCCAGGATACGGAACAGCTGGTCAGCCTCTGCCGGGGTCAGAACGCCAGTCGGTTCATCCAGAATCAGAATCTCGGCCTTGCGATACAATGCCTTCAAAATTTCGACACGCTGCTGCATCCCCACACCGATCTCATCAATGCGTTTGTCGGGGTCAACGAACAGTTCGTATTCTTCTTCCAGTTCTTTCAGTTCTTTGCGGGCCTTGGCCAGAGACGGAGCCAGAAGGCCGCCATCTTCGGCACCCAGAACGATGTTTTCCAGAACAGTGAAATTCTCCACCAGCTTGAAGTGCTGAAACACCATCCCGATGCCCGAGGCGATAGCCGCCTGGCTGTCAGGGATTTCGGTCTTTGTCCCGTTGATCCAAATTTCACCTTTGTCGGCTTTGTAAAAGCCG
The DNA here is from genome assembly GCF_056542125.1 of Ruegeria sp. AF1. Lineage (NCBI taxonomy): Bacteria > Pseudomonadati > Pseudomonadota > Alphaproteobacteria > Rhodobacterales > Roseobacteraceae > Ruegeria > Ruegeria sp. AF1. The sequence goes on along the minus strand of NZ_JBQFZG010000003.1, from coordinate 106,483 downwards.
TAGAGGATGCTCATCAGCGTGGATTTGCCCGCACCGTTTTCACCGATGATCCCATGGATCGTACCGGGGGCGACGCTGATTGAGATGTCTTTGTTGGCCTGAACCGGCCCAAAGGATTTGGAAATCCCTTTGAGCTCAATGGCGGGGACGGTCATGTCTTACCCTCAACTGCCGAAAAGCCCATCCGGCAGGTGGCACGGATGGCAGAGTGGATGGCGGGGCGGAAGGGTTCCTTCCGCCCCGCGCGATATCAGAACTGCAGCGCGGGGCAGCTGTCGTTCTCGTAATAGCTGACAACGGTGATATCGCCGTTGATGATGGCTTTGCGGGCTTCTTCCACCGCATCGTTCATTTGGACCGAAACAAGCTCTTTGTTGTTATCGTCCATGGCGACGCCTACACCTTCTTCGGCCAGTCCCATGGTGAACACGCCGGTTTCTACGGCGTCACCTGCTTTCATCGCGTCATACACCGCGACGTCCACACGTTTCAGCATCGACGTCAGGACCTTGCCCGGATGCAGGTGGTTCTGGTTGCTGTCCACGCCGATCGACAGGATGCCTTCGTCGGCTGCCGTTTGCAGAACGCCAACACCTGTACCGCCAGCCGCGGCATAGATCACGTCAGCACCCTGGCTGATCTGTGCTTTTGTAAGTTCCGAACCTTTTACCGGGTCGTTCCATGCCGCAGGGGTGGTGCCGGTCATGTTGGCGACAACATTGATGTCCGGGTTCACGGCTTTGGCGCCTTGTGCGTATCCGCAACCAAAGTGGCGGATCAGCGGAATGTCCATACCGCCGATAAAGCCAACGGTTCCCGATTTCGATGCCATCGCTGCCATCATGCCAACCAGGTACGACCCTTCATGCTCGGCAAAGCCGATCTGGCGAATGTTGGGGATGTCCAGCCAGTTTACGTCAACAGCCACGAATTTGGTTTCGGGATAATCGCCTGCAACGGCCGACAACGGATCGGCCATACCAAAGCCCATGGTGATGATCGGATTGGCACCTGATTCTGCGAAACGCCGCAGAGCCTGTTCGCGCTGTGCTTCCGACTGGATCTCGATCTCGCGGTACTCGCCGCCGGTCTCATTGGCCCAACGCTGCGCGCCATTATAGGCAGCTTCGTTGAAAGATTTGTCGAACTTGCCGCCCAGGTCAAAGATCAGCGCCGGTTCGGCGAAAGTTGCACCTGCGGTCAGAGCGACAGCAGCGGCAGCACCCATCAAGGATTTCATCAGGGTCATTTAAGTCTCCCATTTTTTTGTTGGCACGAGGTAAGATTAGCCCCGTTTACCCACTTTTAGCGAGCATAAGTGTTGTGATGGCGGGAATTAAGGACGTTTGCAACCGTCATGGTCAATTGATTTCTGACCAAATGGTCTAAAAAATCTTTGGTTGCCGTTAGGGCAGTCGGCGTTCCATTACGAGAGCATCGATATTTGGGCCTGTTTTTCTGGAATAATAACCCTTGCGCTGACCGCACTGGCGATACCCGCATCGCCAGTACAAAGCGATTGCTGCAACATTGTCGGCAGCGACGTCCAGAAAAGCGCGGTTTGCCTGCAAAGTGACTGCCCGGTCGTGCCAGTCGTGCATCGCCTGTGACCCGAGCCCTTGTCTTTGAAACGCGGGGTGAGTCGCAATCGTCAGCAACTCTGCCTCACCCGCGATCACCTGAAACAGGGCAAAGCAACGGGCATCCCCAACGTAATCAGTGAACCGGTTTTCCAAAAGGATGGCGAATTCATCGGCAGTCCATGGGCGTGACTGGGTGAACGCCGCTGCATGTGTCGCTGCCATCTCGTAAGGCGTCATTGGTCCAGCAACACAGGCGGCACATCTCGGGACGGGGCCGCGTCCGCAGGTCTGACATATAGCGGGGCTGGAGGCGCACTGACGCTGTGCCATCGTCTTGCGGCAAGTCTGGCAACGGCTTGTACCTGCAATGCGGGGTCGGGGCAGACATACAAAGGCCCATGCTGTTCGGCCTCGCCCAAAGGCAACAGGCAAGGGCCGGTTCCGGGAAGTTGTACATACACCTGTTCGCGCGGCGCAGGGATGGCTGGACGTTGGCTCTCTTCTGCCAGTTCAATCAGAGCATCGAATCCAGAAACACCCACCGCGGGGACGCCAAGGCCCAAGGCAAGGCCCCGGGCGGCAGAGACCGAAATGCGTATACCCGTGAAATTGCCGGGCCCAATCCCAACACCGATTGCGTCCAGATCGGCCCATACGCAACCGGCTTCGGTCAGTACTTCTTGCAACAAGGGTATCAACCGTTCGGCCTGGCCGCGTGCCATGTCTTCGACACGGGATATTGCGATCACACCGCCACGCAACAAAGCGGCCGCGCAATGCGCGGCCGATGTATCAAATGCCAGGATCGTCGGGTCAGACGGCAACTGGTCGAACCTCGGTCACTTCAGGGATGTAGTGGCGCAGCAGATTTTCGATACCCATCTTCAGTGTCAGGGTCGATGACGGGCACCCCGCGCAGGCACCTTGCATGTGCAGATAGACCACGCCGCGATCAAAGCCATGAAAGGTAATGTCGCCACCATCCTGTGCCACGGCCGGGCGCACGCGGCTGTCCAGCAGATCTTTGATCTGATTGACGATTTCCGCATCTTCTCCGGTATGTTCGGCATGACCCGAGGCCGCTGCCGCGTCGGCACCCATGACGGGTTGGCCGGATTGATAATGCTCCATCACTGCGCCAAGAATTGCAGGTTTGATGTGATCCCACTGAACTTCGTCGGATTTGGTCACAGTGACAAAGTCGTTTCCAAAAAACACACCGGTCACACCGTTTACCGCAAAGATTCGTTTGGCCAGTGGGGACTTATCACCAGCCTCGGCTGTCGGGAAATCCGCGGTTCCAGCCTCAAGCACCGTTTGGCCGGGCAGAAATTTCAATGTGGCCGGGTTTGGGGTGGATTCGGTCTGGATGAACATGAGGCAGCTCCGTCTGAGGTGTTTCTGATATGCGCTCAGGGGTCGGAGAAGTCAATATTTGGAACGATTCTAAATCGTGAGCGAGTAACGAATCGCCTCATCCAGCCGGTCATCTCCCCAAAACAGCTCTGCCCCCGCCACAAAACTCGGTGCGCCGAACAGGCCAAGTGCTTTTGCGCGCGCGGATTGCTCGAACAGCGCAGCTTTGATGCTCGCATCTTTTCGGCGATTCATCACTGCCGCAGGCAGATCTGCCATCTTCAGGCAATCCTCAAGCACGTCTTCGTCGGAGATGTCCCGTCCGTCCCCGAATTCAGCGCTGAAGACAGCCTTTGCGAAGGCAGCCTGTTCCTCACCATGCGCAAGGGCCAGAGTCAGGCGCGCTGCGGTGAGGGAGTTTTGCGGGAACGGGTCAGGCCGAACTAACGGCAGCCCGCGTGCGCTGCAAAGACGTTCCATGTCACGCCACATATAGCGCCCTTTGGCCGGATACAGGTTGAACGGCGATGTGCGCCATCCCTGATCCGCGAAAATCGGCCCCAACAGAAAAGGTTGCCAGTCGACCGAGACACCTGTGCCCCGTGCGGCCTGTTCGATTCGCATCGCGCTGAGATAGGAATAGGTCGAGGCGAAGTCGAACCAGAACTGCAACGTCTTCGCCACGTTCTATCCTCAGGTGATTTCTTCCAGCTTTTCCTTGCTCAGATCACCGGGAACAATCGTTATCGGGATCGGCAGGCTGCCAGAGTTCTTTGTGAGCTGGGTCACCAGCGGGCCGGGGCCTTTCTTGTCAGTTCCCGCCCCAAGAACGAGAACGCCGATCTCAGGGTCAGACTGAACATGTTCGATGATCTGCGGCACCGGATCACCTTCGCGAATGGCCAGTTCAGGTTCTACATTCTGTTTGTCGCGCATCCATTTGGCGAAGACTTCGAAATGGGCATGGATACGTTCCCGGGCTTCTTCGCGCATGGTTTCGGCAACACCGATCCAGTGATTGAACTCGTCCGGCGGAATAACCGACAAGATCGTCACGCCGCCACCTGTATGCGCGGCACGCATCGCGGCGAACCGCATTGCGTTCAGGCATTCACGGCTGTCATCCAGAACAACTAAGAACTTACGCATGGGTGTCCTCTTCAATTTTAAGAGATCATGCCCGAGCGTTTGCGTGCTGGCAACTCGGACACGTTCATGTCGATTACTAGCGTTCGCTTGCAGCCCAGTCCCAGTAAAGTGCGCGGGCACGGCGGGCAATTGGACCAACCTGAAACTGTGTGTCTTCTAGCGCAGTCACCGGTGTGATCTTGCTCATATTGCCGGACATGAAAACCTCGTCCGCCTGGTGAAAATCCTCGAAACCCAAGACCGTTTCATGAACTGTAACACCATCCTCGCGCAGATTCTTGATATGTCGCGCCCGCGTGATCCCTGCCAAAAATGTGCCGTTGGGGATCGGGGTAAAGACCTCGCCATCCTTGACCATGAAGATGTTGGCTGTTGCCGTTTCGGCCACATTGCCCATCGCGTCAGCGACCAGTGCGTTCGAGAATCCCTTGGAGCGCGCCTCTTGCAACATGCGCGCATTGTTGGGGTAAAGGCACCCGGCCTTGGCGTTGACCACTGCTGATTCCAGTACCGGGCGACGGAACCGCGTGGTCGACAGCGTGGCTGAAGCCGTTTCCGGTGCCATCGGGATTTCTTCCAGACAGATGGCAAACCCTGTGCTGTTTTCCTGCGGAACGATTGCCGTGCTGTCGCCATCAATGCCCCAATACATCGGGCGGATATAAACAGCTGTGTCAGGGCTGTAGGCTTGCAACCCTTCATGCACCAATTCGACCATCTGTTCGGTTGTCATGGTGGGTGTCAGCATCAGGGCTTCGGCGGACCGGTTCACCCGGGCGCAATGGGCGTGCATATCAGGGGCCAGCCCGTCGAAATAGCGGGCACCATCGAATACGGATGATCCAAGCCAGGCCCCATGATCCGCTGCGCGCATGATGGGTGTATCCCCGTCATGCCATTGGCCCTGAAAGTAGGTCCGGATGTTTTTGCCGGTTGCCATGACGCCCTCCTGTGGTTCAGGCAGACCCTAGGTGGGCGTCAGGCGAAGGTCCAGTGCATTCAGCGTGATGCCGATCCGACCATACCGACGATTTCATAGGTCTTTTGCAGGATCGGAGAAGCGATCTGGCGGGCGCGTTCGGCCCCGTGAGCCAGAATCCGGTCAATCTCGGCCTGTTCTCCCATTAGGCGCGACATCTCAGTCGAGATTGGGGCCAGCTTGGCGACCGCCAGATCAGCCAGCATCGGTTTGAAATCACCGAACTGCTTGCCGCCAACTTCGGCCAGAACCTGCTCGATGCTTTGTTCGCTGAGTGCTGCGTAGATATTGACCAGATTACGCGCTTCGGGGCGGCCCTCCAGACCTTCGACATCCGACGGCAAAGCGTCAGGGTCGGTCTTGGCCTTGCGGATTTTCTTTGCGATCGCATCTGCATCGTCGGTCAGGTTGATCCGACTCATGTCCGAGGGATCGGACTTTGACATCTTCTTGGACCCATCCCGCAAGCTCATGACCCTTGTCGCTGACCCTTCGATCACCGGTTCGGTGATGGGAAAGAAATCGACGCCAAAATCGTTGTTGAATTTTATGGCGATGTCGCGGGTCAACTCCAGATGCTGTTTCTGGTCTTCGCCAACTGGCACATGGGTTGCGTGATAGATCAGAATATCGGCTGCCATCAGAGCAGGGTAGGCAAACAGGCCAAGCGAAGCGTTCTGCTGGTTTTTGCCAGCCTTGTCCTTCCACTGGGTCATGCGCTGCATCCATCCCATGCGCGCGACACAGTTGAATATCCAGGCCAGTTGCGCGTGTTCCGGCACCTGACTTTGGTTGAACAAGATTGATTTTTCCGGGTTTAGACCGGAAGCGATGTAACCGGCACAAAGCTCCCGCGTTGCATGCTGCAACTCGGTTGGGTCTTGCCAGACGGTGATCGCGTGCAGATCGACCATGCAATAGATAGTCTCAAACTCCTCGCTCTGCATTCTCACCCAGTTCCGAAGCGCCCCGAGATAGTTGCCGAGGTGTAGATTGCCCGAAGGCTGCGCACCAGAAAACACGCGCGGCGTGAATTGGGACTCAGTCATCAAAGGGAACTCCTGTCTGGAAAAATCAGCCCCCGTCGCTTACCCATGAGGCAAAGGGACGTCAACAGCCGCGAAAGGCCAGCCCAATGAGCAGTGAACATTACACACCGCCTGTGAACCCCCTGCCACCTGCCGTGGTGGCGCTGGTTCTGTTCATCATCGGGATAGAAATTGCCTTCACGCTGGGATCACGCGGGCTGGTTGGAGGACCAGCAGCGGTGGGCTGGCGGCTGGATGCGATCCAGCATTATGCGTTCTCGGCGGATATTTTCGACTGGATGGTACTGAACGGGCGCTGGCCATTCGAACATGTCATCCGCTTCGTGACCTACCCCTTCGTGTCCGCAAATTTCACGCAGGCGATTTTCGTCTGTGTTTTCGTGCTGGCGATGGGCAAAATGGTTGGCGAAGTGTTCGGCGGTTTCTCGATGCTGCTGATTTTTATCGTATCAGGCATTGGCGGCGCGCTTGCCTACGCTGTGTTACTGGACCCACGCTATCCGCTGATTGGAGGGTTCCCGCCGGTGTATGGCCTGATCGGCGCATTCACGTGGCTGTTGTGGCGCAAACTGTCACTTGTAGGTGCAAACCAAGCACGGGCATTTCAATTGATTGCAGTCCTTATGGGCATACAGTTTCTTTTCGGCCTGATCTTTGGTGGCAACTGGGAATGGGTTGCCGATCTGGGTGGGTTTGCCACCGGTTTTGTCTTGTCTTTTCTTGTTGCACCGGGCGCGTGGTCCCGGATCGTCGGACGCATTCGCCGGGATTGATCAGGACCGGCGCAGAGTGTGTTTGAACTCCGACAGTTTGAAGGCGCCGAAGATATGACCCAGAAGGAAATATGAGACGGCAGCGACCATAATCAGGATCAGCAGTGCCAGATAACGCCAGCCGGGAACTTCCAACGCCCACCCGAACAGGTAGAGCGCGGCGTATAAGATCGCGCCCATCCCAAGCGAAGCGGCCACAATCCTGCTCGCGCACTTTTTGAACCGGTCATCGAAGCGTGCCTCTTCACCCATACGTCGTGAGCCCAAGGCCAGTAGCACAACCATCGCCCACCCGGCAGTCGATGCAGCAATTGCCGGTGCGATCCAGCCCACCAGTGGAAACAGACCAAACGCCAGAGCTGCGTTCACGATCATCGCAACAACCGCGTAGTGAAACGGGGAACGTGTATCCTCGCGCGCAAAAAACAGCGGTTGCAGCAATTTTTGCAACATGAAAGCCGGAAGCCCTACCCCGTAGATGGCAACCGCAAGGGCCGTGGCGGCCGTATCCTCGGGGCCGAACTGGCCGCGTTCGAACAGCACGGATACGAGGGGGGTTGGCATAACCACGAGGGCGACAGTCGAAGGCAGCGTCAGCAGCAGTGTGAACTCACCGGCCCGGGAAAAGGCATTGCGTGCGCCCTCTTTGTCATCCGCGCGCAAGCGGCGGGACAGGTCCGGCAACAAGACTATGCCGACAGCAATGCCTACCACACCCAAAGGCAACTGGTAGAGCCTGTCTGCGGCAAACAACCAGCTGACGGCCTTTTCGGTTTTCGACGCAACCAATTGCCCGACAACCAGATTGACCTGCGTGACCCCCATCGCCAGCGCGGCCGGGACTGCGATACGTACCATCCGTCGCATTTCGGGCGTCAGACGCGGCATGCTGGGGCGGATGTGGATGCCGGCGCGTTCGGTAGCAACCCAGACCAGCGCCAGTTGCGCGACACCGGCCACCGGAATGACCGGGATCAACCACCGGATCACTTCGCCGCCGGACATGGCACCGGCGATCAGGGCGGTGCAGGCGAAAATGTTCAGCAGAACAGGTGCAGCTGCCGCTGCCGCAAACCGCCCGGTTGCATTCAGAACACCAGAAAACAAGGCAGCCAGAGACATGAACAGGATGTATGGAAACACAACATATCCATAATCCACCGCCAGATCGAACCGTTCATCGCCGTAAAACCCTTCGGCGGTCAGCCACACCAGACCGGGCATGAAAACCATGGCCAGCCCGACCAGCGCCAGAACAGCCACGGCCAGAAGATTGAACGCGTCCTGCGCAAAACCCTGAGGGTCTTCGTCGGCTTCCAGTCGTTTGGAGAACATCGGCACAAAGGCCGCGTTAAATGCCCCCTCGGCGAAAAAGCGGCGGAACATGTTGGGCAGGCGAAAGGCAGCAACAAAGGCATCCATCACTGGGCCCGGTCCGATATAGGCCGTCAGCAGTATTTCCCGTAGAAACCCCAGAATTCGGCTGGCGAGCGTCCAGAAGCCGACCGTGAACAGGCCAGAGAACAACCGTATTTGCTTCATGAGGCCGCACGCTCGGCGCCTTCGGTGATTGCCGTGCGCAGCTTGGCCTCAAGCCCGCGCTGCTTGCTTTCCGAGTAATACTTCAAGCCAAACATATCCTTGACGTAGAACGTATCGACCACCTGTTCGCCATAGGTCGCGATCACGGCATTGGCGATATACACGTTCGCCGCGGCCAGGGTCCGGGTCAGATCAAACAGCAGGCCTGGGCGGTCGCGTGTGTCCACCTCGATGATTGTGTAGATTTCAGAGCCCTCATTGTCGAACGTGATATGAGTTGGCACGTTGAAAGCGCGTTCGCGTTTCTTGATCTTGTCACGCGACTTCAGTGCTTCCTTGGCGACGACTTCGCCGCGCAGGGTCTTGTGAATCATCTGCGTCAGGCGTGGAAGGCGCGATGCCTCGAACGGGTGCCCTTCGGCGTCCTGAATCCAGAACGCGTCCGTCACGTAGCCGTCTTTGGTGGTATAGCTACGTGCATCCACGACATTCGCGCCGACCAGAGCCAGTGCCCCGGCGATGCGGGCAAAAATACCGGGGTGATCTCCCATGGCGAAACAGGCCCGCGTCGCATCACGGTCTTCATCAGGTTGCAGGCGAATTTCCATCGCGCCGGGATCGCCGCTTTGTTCCAGCGCGTACAGCATCTCGGCAAACTCGATATGCGTCGCAAGGTTCAGGCCCTGCCAATACGGGGCGTAGTGGCGCCCGGTCTCGACCTTGAGGTCAGCCTTGGACCAGTTGTCCAAGGCGCGGCGTAGCGCTGTTTTGGCCTCGGCCCCCCGGTTCGCCCGGTTCAGATCTTCCATACCGGTTTCCAGTGCACGCTTTGTTTCAGCATGCAGGGCGCGCAGCAAGGTGGCCTTCCAGTTGTTCCAGGTGGTCGGGCCAACACCGCGAATGTCACAAACCGTCAGAACCGTCAGCAAATCCAGCCGTTTGGTTGTCTGAACGGCTTTGGCAAAATCGCGCACCGTCCGAGGGTCGGAGATATCGCGTTTTTGCGCCATGTCGGACATCAGCAAGTGATAACGCACCAGCCATTCAACGGTTTCGGAATCCGATTTGTTCAGGCCGAGCCGAGGCGCCACCTTGCGCGCGATCTGTGCCCCAAGGATCGAGTGATCTTCGGGGCGACCTTTCGCAATGTCATGCAGAAGAAGCGCGACGTACAGCACCTTTCGGTTCACCCCGCCTTTCAGAATCGATGACGCCAGAGGCAGGGATTCGACCAGCTCTCCGCGTTCGATCTGGGCAAGATTGACGATGCATTGGATCGTATGCTCGTCCACCGTATAGCTGTGATACATATTGAACTGCATCATCGCCACGATGTGCTCGAACTCGGGTAGGAAAGCGGACAGCACGCCCAGTTCGTTCATACGTCGCAATGCACGTTCCGGGTTGCCGTGTTTCAACATCAGATCCAGGAAAATGCGCTGGGCTTCCTTGTCGCCGCGCATCTCGTCATCGATCAGATGCAGGTTCGCGCTCACCAGCCGCATGGCATCGGGATGGATCAGCATACCTGTCCGCAAACCTTCTTCGAACAGGCGCAGCAGGTTCACTTTGTCGGATAGAAATTTTTCAGGTTCCACCAGATCCAGACGGCCGTGAACCACCTTGTACCCTGCCTTGACCCGTCGACGCCTGCGGAAAATGCGTTCCAGCAACGGCGCACCTTTCATGTGCAGCGATTCGAGTTTGGTCAGGAAGATGCGCGTCAACTCACCCACGCGGGTGGCTTCGCGGAAATACCGCTGCATGAACACTTCGACCGCACGACGCCCGGCGCGGTCCTCGTACCCCATGCGCGCGGCAACCTCGACCTGCATGTCAAAGGTAAGCTGCTCGGTCGCACGGCCGGTGACAAGATGCAGGTGCGAACGCACAGCCCAAAGGAATTCTTCGGCCTGAACAAAGGTCTTGAACTCTTCGGGTGTGAACAAGCCCAAAGGCACCAGTTCGGCCACGTCCTGAACGCCATAGACATATTTCGCGATCCAGTAGAGGGATTGCAAATCGCGTAGGCCGCCTTTGCCTTCCTTCACGTTGGGTTCGACCATGTAACGCTCGCCTTGTTTGTGGTGGCGTTCATCACGTTCGTGCAACTTTGCTTCGATGAACTCGCGTTCAGTTCCCTTGAACAGTTCGTCTTTCAGCCTTCGGTCCAACCCGTCCGCCAGCGCCTTGTCACCGGCCAGATAGCGTTGCTCCAACATCGCTGTGCGGATCGTGAAATCCTCGGCGCCCAGCCGCAGACAATCCTTGATTGTGCGTGAGGAATGCCCGACCTTCAGCCGCAAATCCCAAAGGATATAAAGCATCGACTCGATAACGCTCTCGGCCCATGCGGTGATCTTGTAGGGGGTGAGAAACAGCAGATCGACGTCGGAAAACGGCGCCATTTCCCCGCGCCCATAACCGCCAACAGCCAGAACGGCGATCTTTTCACCTTGGGTGGGCGTTGCAAGCGGATGCAGGCGTGTGCTTGAGACCAGCATCGCCGTCCCAACCAGTTGATCCGTCAGGTAAGTGTATGAGCGCGTGAGTGCCCGCGCGTCGAAAGGACGTTCGCCAAATGCCTCTGCAATGACCGCGCGGCCAGACTTTTGAGCCTCGCGCAGAATGCGCACCGTCTCGGACCGCATTTTGGTGTTGTCCGGGCAGGCCTCAAAGGCCTGAGCCAGTGCATCATTGACGGCAGTGCTGTCGAAGATGTCCCCGGCAGGGCAGATCAACGCGCTTTCGGGCACGTTGATCGCGCCAGTCAGATCAGAAACCGGCGCCAGAGAAGCTTTGTGGGGCAGGGTCAATCACAACCACCTGTTTGTTCTGGATCGTGGCAACTGCCAGACCGCGTTCGTTGGTGCCGTCCGGGCGCAGGCGGAAGATGCCGCCAACGCCCTGGAAACCGGCGTTCTGTGTCAGGGCCGAAGCGGTCAGGGCGTCTGATTTGCCCTGGCTGACCAAGGCACCAATTGCGGCGATACCGTCATAGGCCAGACCGCTGATTGGGTGCGGTGCTTCGCCGTAAGTTGCGTTGTAACGCTGACGGTAGGCTTGTGCCTTGGACGGGTCAGGTAATGCAAACCACCCCCCTTGAACCCCCGGAAGCTCCAGAGTTTGAGGAGGGATATCCCAACGTGTCAGGCCAATGTATTGCGTGGTTGCCGGAGAAACACCGGCCTCTGGCAGCAATTGCGAGAACAGCGGCAATGCCCCCGCCGTGGTCGCCGTCAGGAAGATCGAATCCGCGCCTGTCGAATCAACAGTGGCCTTGATCGTGGGAACCGCATTGATGACGCCCTGTTGCGACCGGTCGTATGCGACGGTCCCTGCATTGTTGACCCGGCTGTTCGCTATGGCATTGGCGATTGCGGACTGGCCCAGTTGTCCTGCGGCGTCGTTGCTGTGCACGACCACCGTGTTGACCTTGCCCTGACTGCCCGCATAATTCACCAGCCGGTTGGCCGTATTGGCAAAGGTCGGGCCCAATACAAAGACGTTGCCGCCTGCAATGCTGGCGTTGTTTGAAAACGAAAGAACGTTGACGTTCTTGCTCAGCACCGCCAACCCGGCAGCATTTGCTGCCTGGGCATATACCGGACCAATGATGATTTTTGCCCCGTCCGCAACAGCCTGCTGTGCAACGGCTGTCGCCGTGTTCGGGTTTCCGGCTGTGTCATAAACGCGTAAGTCGATCTGGACATTCGGCAAATCCGACATCGCAAGCCGCGCGGCATTCTCAAGGCTTTGCGCCAGCGCCGCATCACCAGATTGCGCAGATCCTCTGGGAACCAGCAAGGCGACAGGAACCGGCTTTGAGGTATTGATCGAGGGGCCTCCGCCAAGACCACCCGGTTCACAGGCAGCAAGAAACGCTGCGGTCGTCAGGGCAGCGGCGACTTTCGCCAGCTTGCTTACGGGCTTGCAAACGGTAAACATCTAAATGAAAACTCCCTGATCCGACGGCTGCGAATGCTTCTGTTCTGTTGAGCCGCGATAATAAACGTCACGCTGTGAGGGTCCAGCTTTGAATTTCCAAAAGATCAAGTTGGCTGCGGGCCTGTATTTTGTTGCCACTCCGATTGGAACAGCACGCGACATTACGCTCAGAGCCTTGGATGTTTTGGCCTCAGCCGATGTAATTGCGGCAGAAGACACCCGCAGTTTACGTCGCTTGATGGAAATACATGGCATCCCGCTGGAAGGCCGGCGTATCCAGGCCTATCACGACCACAGCGGCGCAGGCGCGCGCGGCAAGATTATGGAGGCGCTGGCGCAGGGGCAATCGGTGGCCTACGCGTCCGAAGCGGGAATGCCGCTGATTGCCGATCCGGGCTATGATCTGGGCAAGCAGGCCGCAGAAGCCGGGTATACCGTGACCTGTGCCCCCGGCGCGTCTGCCGTTGTAACGGCCCTGACGTTGGCGGGGCTTCCCACCGACGCCTTCTTTTTTGCAGGCTTCCTTCCTAACGCAACCAAAGCGCGCCGCACCCGCATCGAGGCGTTGAAGGACATCCCCGGCACATTGGTGTTCTACGAATCTCCGAAACGCGTTGCCGCCTGTCTGTCGGACCTGGCTGAATGCCTGGGACCTGAACGGCAGGCTGCGCTTTGTCGAGAGCTAACGAAAAAGTTTGAAGAGGTCCGCCGCGGCAGCCTGTCCGAACTGGCAGCGGAGTATCGGGACAAGACCGTCAAAGGCGAAATCGTCCTGTTGGTGGACCGCAGTCATTCGCAAAGTGTTAACGAATCCGACCTAGAAGAAGCTTTGAAACGAGCTTTGGAAAATCACTCGGTTCGGGATGCAGCGGATCTTGTATCGGAAATGTACGACCTGCCGCGCCGACCGATTTACCAGAAAGCTCTGAAATTGGGCAAGGGATGACATGGGGCGGCGTGAACGACAGGGTTCGATCTCATACCACGCTGGACAGGCCGCAGAGTCACAGGTCGCCGCAGATTACGAACGTCGGGGTTTTGCCATAGCGCATCGCCGCTGGCGGGGCGCTGGCGGAGAGATCGACCTGATTGCACGCGACGGCGACGGGCTTGTGTTCATCGAAGTTAAGAAAAGCACCAGCTTTGAAAAGGCCGCTGCCCGGATCAGCCGCAGGCAGATCGAACGAATCTATGCCTCTGCCGCTCAGTTCTTGGAAAACGAGCCGACCGGGCAGCTGACAAACGTACGCTTTGACGCGGCACTTGTGGATGGCTCTGGCGCTGTTCACATCATCGAAAACGCCTTTGGTTTTGGCTAAGCCCCATTGAACCCACAGGCGTGCTGGTCCATGTATCTGGCGGGAAACTGAGGGACATGCCATGAAAATCGCCTTTCAAATGGACCCGATCGGGGCCGTGGATATCAACGCCGACAGCTCATTCCGTCTGGCGGAAGAGGCACAGGCGCGCGGGCATTCATTGTTTTTCTACGGTCCGGATCACTTGGCCTATCAGCAAGGTCGCATCACCGCGCGAGGTCACGACATGACCGTGCAAAGGGTTGCCGGAGATCCTGCGGTTCTGGGCCCCGAACGTGAGGTGGATCTGGCCGATTTCGATGTCGTCTGGCTGCGTCAGGACCCGCCTTTTGACATGCATTACATCACGTCCACGCATTTGCTGGATCGTCTCAAGGGGCAGACGCTTGTCGTCAACGATCCGTTCTGGGTGCGCAATTACCCGGAAAAGCTGCTGGTGCTGGATTTCCCCGAACTGACCCCGCCAACAACGATTGCGCGCGACTTGCAGACGATCAAGGCGTTCAAGGAAAAGCACGGCGATATCATCCTCAAACCGCTTTACGGGAACGGCGGCGCGGGTGTGTTCCGGCTTGATGCCAATGACCGCAACCTGACTTCCTTGCATGAGCTGTTCACCGGATTCTCGCGCGAACCTTTGATCGTGCAGAAATTCCTGCCGGATGTCAGCAATGGCGACAAACGGGTGATCCTGGTGGATGGCGAAGCGGTCGGCGCGATTAACCGTGTACCAGCCGAAGGCGAAACGCGGTCGAACATGCATGTTGGCGGACGTCCGGAAAAGATCGGCTTGTCCGAACGCGATCTTGAGATCTGCGCGGCGATTGGGCCTCTGCTGAAGGAAAAGGGTCAGGTCTTTGTCGGAATTGACGTTATTGGCGACTATCTGACCGAGATTAACGTGACTTCACCGACTGGCATTCAAGAGCTGGAACGGTTTGATGGCGTAAATATTGCGGAAAAGATCTGGCAGGCCATCGAGGCCAGGCTTTAGGCCATAACCCGGGCAGAGATGCGAAAACTCAGTGCCTCGGCCACGTGTGGGCGGCGGATATCGGTCGCGCCGTCCAGATCGGCGATGGTGCGCGCCACCCTCAGGATTCTATGGAAGGCCCGGGCTGACAGGCCGAACCGATCCGCAGCTTTCAACAGCAGTTCTTTTCCTTCGGCATCGGGCGTGGCGATCTCTTCCAGTATTTTGCCTTCTGCGTCAGCGTTTTGTCGCATCTCCGGTGTGTCACGAAACCGGTCTGCCTGTATGGCACGCGCCCTTTCGACACGTGCTGCAACCGTCGACGAACTGTCGCCCGAAGGGGGCAGATCAAGGTCGGTAAAACCCACGGGCGGGACTTCGATCCGCAGATCGAACCTGTCCATCAAAGGGCCCGAGATTCGGTTCAGGTAATCTTCACCACACCCCGGTGCCCGCGAACAGGCACGGGACGGGTCGGTCAGATAGCCGCATTTGCAAGGGTTGGCGGCGGCCACCAGCATGAAACGACAAGGGTACTTCACATGGGCGTTCGCGCGCGCCACCATGACTTCGCCGGTTTCAATGGGTTGGCGCAGGGTTTCCAGAACCGTTCGTGGAAACTCAGGGAATTCATCCATGAACAACACACCATTGTGGGCCAATGAGATTTCGCCCGGTTTGGCCCCTTTCCCACCACCAACTATGGCCGCCATCGAGGCCGTGTGGTGCGGTTCGCGGAACGGGCGTGTGCGGTTTATTCCGCCTTCATCCAGCAACCCGCATAGCGATTGGATCATCGACGTTTCCAGGGCTTCCACGGCTGTAAGCGGCGGTAGAATTCCGGGAAGCCGCGCCGCCAGCATGGATTTGCCCGATCCCGGCGTGCCGATCATGATCAGATGGTGACGTCCGGCGGCGGCGATTTCCAGGGCGCGTTTGGCGCGCTCCTGCCCTTTCACATCGCGCAGGTCGCGGTTGGACGGTTTCAGGTTCACTTCGCCGGGTTGTGCCGCTGGCAAAGGGGATTGGCCTGAGAAATGGCGCACGACCTCTCCAAGCGATCCGGCACCGATCACCTGAGTGGCATCGACCCAGGCCGCCTCGGCGCTGGAGGCGCGCGGACAAAGCAATGCGCGGTCTTCTGACGCGGCCGTCATCGCGGCGGGCAAAGCACCAACAACGGGCACCAGAGAACCGTCGAGTGACAACTCCCCCAATGCAACGGTGCTTTCCGCGGCATCGGCAGGGATGATGTCGAGCGCGGACAAAAGCGCGACCGCGATGGGCAGGTCGAAATGGCTGCCTTCTTTAGGAAGGTCGGCGGGGGACAGATTGATGGTGATCCGCTTGGACGGCAGCGCAATGGCCATCGCGTTCAGCGCGCTGCGGACGCGGTCACGCGCCTCGGACACGGCTTTGTCGGGCAGGCCCACGATGGAAAAGGCTGGCAGTCCGGGTGAGACCGCGCATTGCACCTCGACCGGGCGGGCATCAACGCCTTGAAAAGCAACGGTGTGGGCGCGGGCGACCATGGCAGTCCTGTTTTGGTTAACAGGACGTTGCTGCCACGGTTCTGGTTTAAGAGTCGTTAACGGCTGCGCGCATGGCCGCGAATTTGGGCCATGCTTCGGGATCGGCCACGGTTTTGTTCCGGCAGAATGGGTTGCAGAACCCCCAACATTGTCCATCTAGCTCCATGTACTCGGTCACAGGCTTGCCGGAATACGGGCAGGCGGCGTTGATTGACGGACCACCTGAAACCGGCTTCGCAGCAGATACACCCCCGACCGGCCAGGGGCTGGACGGTAAATCCTGCGCGTATGGGAAGGTGTCGTACACAACGGTCAATCCCATGGCGCGCCACTGTCTGACTATGGGATCAGAGAGCAATTCCATGCAATAAGCCCGGTTCGCCTCTGACACCGGCAGCCCATATCCTATTATCCGCGCAGCAACGGGTGTGTAGAAGACGTCTGCCAGTGAATAGGCACCAAATAACGGGCCTTGGTCTGCCCCTGACACGCTCCGCGCATGTGCCCAGAGTGTTTCAATCCTCTCCAGGTCTGACAAAGTCGCCTCAGACGGCGTAAAGCCTTGCCACACGTTGCGCAGCTGCATGGCGCATTCTCCACGCAGGGCGCTGAAACCGGCTACCATTTCGGCGCATAGCCAGCGGGCTGTTGCCCGGGCTGCGGCATCCGAAGGCCACAACCCGGCATCGGGGTGGCGTTCGGCCAGGGTTTCGGCCATCGCCAGGCTTTCCCCCACAACCGTTCCATCCGGCATGCGCAGGGCAGGGACAAGGCGGGCAGGGGCCAGCGGTTCCATGTCTTGCGCCATGGTGCCGGAATAGAGGCCGATCATGTGGCTGCGATAGGGCAGGTTGAATTTCTCAAGCATCAACCAGCCGCGCATTGACCAGCTGGAGAAGAGGCGATCGCCGATATAAAGGTCATAAGTCATGCGCGGACGATGCCTCAGCTTTGCGGACCGGTAAATCAGTGATTTGTGTTGGACCTGTTCACGGAAGGTGATTGATCGATCCGACAGTCCACACCCCGCCGTTGACAGCAATATCCGTAACGGAAAGGTTGTCGATCCGATGCGCAAAGGTCCGCTGCCCGTCCAGACCAAGGGCACGTTGTACTTGCGTTAGGATTACGCCGAAATGCGCGACGATCACCAGATCGCGGCCCGTATGCGCGGACATAAGCGCGTCGATCGCGGAATCGACCCGGTCGCGGACCTCATTCCAGCTTTCACCTTGCGGTGGGCGGACATCACCGGGGTTGTCCCAATAGGCAAAAGCCAGCTCGGGGTCTTCGGCTTCAATATCGGCAAACCCGCGAAGCTCCCACTGACCGAAATGGATTTCCCGCAGGTTCGGGTGATGTGGCAGACGGTGACGCTGGCCCTGAATGGCCGAAGCAGTGTCAATTGCACGCGACAGGTCGGACGAAATCACAAATGCATCGGGTGGCAAATGATCGTGCAGGCGCTTCAGCGCTGCTGTATCGCTTAGATCAGCAGGCAGATCGGACCAGCCAACCATCGTCTTTGCATGCGTAGGCCCATGGCGAACAAGATGCAGTCGCGTCACGGCAGCTGCCCTTTCAGGACCAACGGCAACCCGGCGGTCACTTGCACCACCAGATCAGCCTGTGCCGCAAGTGCGATGTTCAGCCGACCCTGCGCTTCGCGAAAGCGACGGGCAAGCGGGTTATCGGGAACAATACCGTGCCCGACCTCGTTCGACACGATCACTACCTGCGCTGTACATGCGCGCAGGGCCTTTAGCAGGTCAGTTTGGACTGCCCCCAGATCGGTTTCGGCCAGCAAATGATTGCTGAGCCATATGGTGGCGCAATCTACCAGACACACCTGATCCGAGGATAGGCTGGACAGCACCGGTCCCAGGTCAAGAGGCTCTTCAATCGTGGTCCACCCGCCGCCCCGCTGTTCCAGATGGCGATCAACCTTCTGCCGCATCTCGTCATCAAACACTTGTGATGTCGCTAGGTAAACTCGATTTTTCCCAGTGGAAACAACGAGGTTCTCGGCAAATGCCGACTTGCCCGAAGCAGCTCCACCCAGAATTAAGGTTAAATCTGACGTCACAGTACTTACCTAAAGATGATCCAATTGGTGCTGTTTTGCGTATCGGTCATAGGTCGGCATGGCAAGCCCGGCCAACGCCTGCAAAACAGGGGAGAGGTTTATGGCACTGGACAACGCGACAGATTTTTCGATGTCCCGGCAAGCGATGAAGGCCGAGTTGCTGGATGCGGAAACGGAACTGAAGCTGGCCTATGCCTGGCGTGACCAGCGTGACGAACAGGCACTGCACCGCCTGATCACAGCGTATATGCGGCTGGCAATATCGATGGCGGCCAAGTTCAAACGCTATGGCGCGCCGATGAATGACCTTATCCAGGAGGCCGGTCTGGGATTGATGAAGGCCGCAGACAAGTTCGACCCTGATCGCGGCGTGCGGTTTTCGACTTATGCGGTGTGGTGGATCAAGGCGAGCATTCAGGACTATGTGATGCGGAACTGGTCCATGGTGCGAACGGGGTCCACCTCGGCGCAGAAATCGCTGTTTTTCAACATGCGTCGGGTTCAGGCCCGCCTTGAACGCGAGGCCGCGACCGAAGGTCTTGAACTGGATCGCCACCAGCTGCATCAGATGATTGCCACGGAAATCGGGGTTCCTCTGCGCGACGTTGAACTGATGGAAGGTCGGCTGTCAGGGTCAGATTTTTCTCTGAACGCGGTGCAATCCGCCGACGAAGACGGGCGTGAATGGATCGATGCGCTGGAAGATGAACGTGAACAGGCCGCCGAAGCAGTTGAACACACCCACGATACCAAACAATTGCGCCAATGGTTGCTGATCGCGATGAACGCACTGAATGACCGCGAGCGGTTCATTGTGCGCGAACGCAAACTGCGCGAGCCTGCGCGGACACTGGAAAGTCTCGGCGTCGAGTTGGGTCTGTCCAAGGAACGCGTGCGACAGCTCGAGGCTGCGGCGTTCGCAAAAATGCGCAAGAACCTTGAAGCCCAGTCGAGCGAGGTGCAACACTTCATCGCATGAAACAGCTTGCGATTCTTGCCTGTGTTCTGGGCCTTACGGTTACAGCAGCGCGACCCGGACTGGCGGAAAATCTTATTTCTGATGATGTGGCTCTCGCGATGCGGGATGCTGATGTGGTCATTCTGGGAGAGGTTCACGACAATCCCCGCCACCACTTTATTCAAGCTGAAGCGATTATGAAAATCTCACCTTCGGCTGTTGTCTGGGAGATGGTTACCGAAGAAGGCGCGCAACGGCTGGCGCAAAAAGCGGTGTCCAACCCTGAAGAGTTGAGCCGCATTCTGCAATGGGCAGAAAGCGGTTGGCCACCTCTTAGGCTTTATTATCCGGTGTTCAAGGCCTCCGGTGCGCCGGTTTACGGGGCCATGGTGCCGCGTGGTGCCGCGCGGGCCGCGATGGAACGCGGAGCAGCCACCGCGTTGGGTGCAGATGCGGCGCGCTATGGTTTGACTGTACCGCTGACGCCTGAGGAGCAGGAGGCGCGCGAGGCGGATCAACTGGCCGCGCATTGCGATGCTCTCCCGCCCGAGATGTTACCCCAGATGGTTGCGATCCAGCGACTGCGCGATGCTGTGCTGGCTCGCGCCGTGATGCGCGCGATGGAAGAAACGGGCGGCCCGGTTGCCGTGATCACTGGGAACGGACATGCGCGCAAAGACCGAGGTATCCCGACATATCTTGAACGGCTTCAACCCGGATGGAAGGTGGTCTCGGTCGGACAGTCTGAGGACGATATCATCGAAGGCGACTTTGATCTCGTAATCGATAGCCCCACAGTTGCGCGTGAAGACCCCTGTGTGGCGTTTCAGGTTCAGAATTAATCGCTGGAACAACCTGCTGGCCTTGCCTAATGTCGGGGCCGACCGGGACAGGAAGGGCTGAACATGCTGTCATCCAAACGCATTCTGCTGATCATCGGCGGCGGCATTGCGGCCTACAAATCGCTGGACCTGATCCGCAGGCTGCGTGAGCGTGGCGCAGCCGTGACGCCTGTGCTGACGCGTGCGGCAGAGGAATTTGTAACACCTCTGTCCGTGTCTGCTCTTGCCTCAGAAAAGGTCTATGGCGATCTGTTCGATCTGACCGCCGAGGCCGAGATGGGCCATATCCAGCTGTCACGCTCTGCCGATCTGATTGTTGTGGCCCCCGCAACCGCGGACCTGATGGGCAAGATGGCCGGGGGGTTGGCAAATGATCTGGCATCGACCCTTCTGATGGCGACGGACACGCCTGTTCTGTGTGCGCCCGCGATGAATGTACGCATGTGGGAACACCCGGCGACGCGACGCAACCTGAAGCAGCTTCAAGCGGATGGCGTGCGCTTTGTTGGCCCAAACGAAGGTGATATGGCCTGCGGTGAATATGGCCCCGGACGCATGTCGGAACCGCTGGAAATCGTCGCGGCGGTTGAGGCGCAGCTTGCGGCAGGACCCTTGGTGGGAAAGCGCGTGCTGGTGACGTCGGGCCCGACGCATGAGCCGATTGATCCGGTCCGGTATATCGCGAACCGCTCTTCCGGGGCGCAGGGCTCGGCCGTGGCACAGGCGCTTGCGGATTTGGGGGCCGAGGTGATCTTTGTCACGGGCCCTGCTGACGTACCGCCACCGGCGGGTGTGCAGGTCGTGCCGGTCGAGACAGCGCAACAGATGTCGGACGCGGTTGATGCGGCGCTGCCCGTCGACGCGGGCGTGTTTGCGGCGGCGGTGGCAGATTGGCGCGTGGCCAGTGCGTCGGACAAGAAACTGAAGAAAAGCCGCGACGGTCTGCCGGTTCTGGAATTTGCCGAGAACCCCGACATTCTCAGACGCGTCTCGCGGATGGAAAATGGGCGCCCACCTTTGGTTGTCGGCTTTGCAGCCGAGACCGATGACGTGATCGAACATGCCACCGCCAAGCGACTGCGCAAAGGCTGTGACTGGATTGTTGCCAACGATGTCAGCCCTGCCACCGGGATCATGGGCGGGTCCGAGAATGCAGTTATCCTGATCTCGGACAGCGGAGCCGAAGAATGGCCGCGTATGGGCAAGGCCGAGGTTGCGCGGCGGTTGGCAAGCAGGATCGCAGACGCGTTGGCGGGCTGAAGGAAAGGCAAAACCATGGTTGCAATTCGAGTGATCCGCGAAGACGGGGCAGACCCCGCCGTGGCGCTTCCGTCCTACGAAACTGCGGGTGCTGCTGGCGCGGACGTGCGTGCCAATTTGCCCGAGGGGGCTTCGATTATGCTGGAGCCCGGACAGCGGGCGCTAGTGCCGACCGGTCTGCGCATTGAAATCCCGCAGGGATACGAGGTTCAAGTTCGACCCCGCTCGGGCCTTGCACTGAAACACGGGATCACGCTGCTCAATACGCCGGGCACCATAGACAGTGATTATCGCGGACCTCTGGGGGTAATCGTGATGAATGCCGGTCAGGAACCGTTCGAGATCACCCATGGCGATCGTATCGCGCAGCTGGTAGTTGCCCCTGTCGTGCAGGCGGCATTCGAACTGGCTGAGGCATTGGGTGAAACAGATCGCGGGGCTGGTGGTTTCGGCTCGACCGGGCGCGGCTGATGCTGCTGGTTCTTGTTCTGGCAGCGGGGCTATGGGGCGTTGGCTATATCGCTGGCACTTCAAAAACCGCGCGCGTGGTGTTGGTGAGTGTGTTGTTGCTCGGGGTGATCCTGTCTCATCTGATCTTTCCGGATGGGCATCCCCTGCGCGAAGCAACCGGTGGGTCCGCGGCACTGTGGCTGATCCTTGCAGGTTTCGCGGCCATCGTTTTGCTATATGGCCGTGTGCTGAAGGCCCTTCGCAACCGTGCAGTAAAGGCCTCCAAACCGGAATCTACCTTGCCCTCTGACCGTTTCACTGAAACCGAGCTGAACCGGTATGCCCGCCACATCGTGCTGCGCGAATTGGGCGGGCCGGGTCAGAAAAAGTTGAAACAAGCCCGTGTTCTGGTGATCGGTGCGGGAGGTTTGGGCGCCCCGGCGCTGCAATACCTGGCGGCCGCAGGTGTGGGTACAATCGGGGTCATTGACGACGACATAGTCGAGAATGCGAACCTTCAGCGGCAGGTGATCCACCGCGATGCAGATATCGATATGCCCAAGGTCTTTTCCGCCCAGCAAGCGATGGAGGCGCAGAACCCGAATGTGGTGGTTCTGCCCTTTCATCGCAGATTGAGCGATGATATCGCGGCAGATCTTTTTGCCGACTTCGATCTGATCCTTGACGGTACGGATAATTTTGAGACCCGCTATCTGGCCAACCGGACTGCCGCCGCGCTGGGCAAGCCTCTGATTTCGGGGGCCTTGTCGCAGTGGGAAGGGCAGCTCAGCGTGTTTGACCCAGCCAATGGCAGCCCGTGCTATCAGTGTATCTTTCCCGAAGCCCCGGCCCCCGGTCTGGCCCCGTCCTGCTCCGAGGCCGGTGTGATTGGCCCGTTGCCGGGCGTCGTCGGATCGATGATGGCGGTTGAGGCGATAAAGGTGATCACGGGCGCTGGCATGGCGCTGCGGGGTGAGATGCTGATCTACGACGCCCTATATGGTGAAAGCCGCAAGATCACACTGACCCGCCGTGCTGATTGCCCCATCTGCGGTACCGCAAGCGATTAACCTTTCTTAACGTGGGCTGGGGGTTCTGGAACACCCGGCCATGGCGAACTAGCTATAGGGTCAAAGGAGATCCGCATGACCAACCCGATCCTGTCCAACTGGACCACCCCATTCGAAATAGCCCCTTTCGCCGATATTTCGGATGATGATTTTGCCCCGGCTCTGGATCAGGCGATGACCGCGCATAACGCCCAGATCGATGCGATTGCAGCAAATGCAGAGGCCCCTACTTTCGCCAACACAGTCGAAGCCCTCGAGGCTGCGGGCGAGCAGCTGGACAAGGTTCTGTCGGTCTTCTTCACCGTTGCAGGCGCAGACAGCAACCCAAAGCGGGAAGAGTTGCAGCGCGCGTTTTCACCCAAGCTTTCGGCGCATTTCTCGGGAATTTCCTCGAACAAGGCGCTGTTTGAACGCGTTGCCGACCTTTGGGCACGGCGCGATGACCTGAACCTGACCGAGGAACAGGCACGCGTTCTGATGCTGACCCATCGAGGTTTTGTTCGTGCAGGTGCGGCGTTGGACGGGGAGGAAGACGCTCGTATGCAAGAAATCAAGTCACGCCTCGCCTCGTTGGGGACATCCTTTACCCAGAACCTGCTGGCGGATGAGCGGGATTGGTTCATGGACCTGACCGAACAAGATCTGCAGGGCCTGCCGGATTTCGTTGTGAATGCGGCGCGCGCTGCTGGTGTGGAAAAGGGCGCGGGGGGGCCGGTTGTTACTCTGTCCCGGTCGCTGATCGTGCCGTTTCTTCAGTTTTCACCTCGTCGGGACCTGCGCGAAAAAGCATATCGCGCCTGGGCTGCCCGCGGGGCGAATGGCGGCGAGACCGACAATCGCGAGATCGCGGCTGAGATTCTGGGTTTGCGTGAGGAACGCGCCAAGCTGTTGGGTTATGACAGTTTCGCCGATTACAAGCTGGAAACCGAGATGGCGCGCACGCCGGACCGGGTGCGTAAGCTGTTGATGCAGGTGTGGGAACCTGCCAGGGCCCGCGCCGATGCGGACGCAGAAATCCTGACCCGGATGATGCAGGACGACGGCGTCAACGGCCCGCTGGAAGCATGGGACTGGCGCTATTATGCTGAAAAGCGGCGTAAGGCGGAACATGATCTGGATGAGGCGGAACTGAAACCCTACCTACAACTTGACCGAATGATCGAGGCATCGTTTGCTTGCGCAAATCGCCTGTTCGGGCTGGAATTCAAGCCTTTGAACGTGCCGCTTTATCACCCTGATTGCCGCGCGTGGGAGGTTACACGCAACGGTCGGCACGTCGCCGTGTTCATCGGTGACTACTTTGCACGGGGGTCAAAGCGATCAGGTGCCTGGTGCAGCGCGATGCGGGCACAGGCCAGATTCCCGAATGAACAGGCACCGATTGTCATCAATGTCTGCAACTTCGCCAAGGGTGATCCGGCACTGCTGTCTTATGACGATGCACGCACCCTGTTCCACGAATTTGGCCACGCCTTGCACCAGATGCTGTCCAATGTGACCTACGAAAGCATCTCGGGTACCTCGGTTGCGCGCGATTTTGTCGAACTGCCCAGCCAGCTTTATGAACACTGGCTGGAAGTGCCCGAAGTTCTGGCCGAGTTTGCCACCCATGCCGAAACGGGCGAGCCGATGCCGCAAGAGATGCTTGAAAAAGTGCTGAATGCTGCCAATTTCGACCAGGGGTTCCAGACGGTGGAATATGTCGCCTCGGCCCTTGTTGATCTGGCCTTCCACGATGGCGACGCCCCAGCAGACCCGATGGCAAAACAGGCCGAGGTTCTAGCCGGGTTGGGGATGCCGCAAGCCATTGGAATGCGCCATGCCACGCCCCACTTTGCGCATGTATTCGCAGGCGATGGCTATAGCTCGGGCTATTACAGTTATATGTGGTCCGAGGTGATGGATGCTGACGCCTTTGCCGCCTTCGAAGAAGCAGGTGGCGCCTTCGATCCCGAACGGGCCAAAGCGCTGGAAGATAGTATCTTGTCCACCGGCGGTTCGCGCGAGGCAGAGGACCTGTATCTTGCGTTCCGGGGGCGATTGCCGGGCGTGGATGCCCTGCTAAAAGGCCGCGGTTTGATTGCGGCGTGACGTCAGTAGCCCAGCGTGCGGTCGACCAGGTGCACAAAGGGCTCACCGGCTTCGCCACGCCGGATGTTTTCGCAAATGACCTGTGCGGCAGTGACAGGGCGTGTCTCGGACGCTATGTGAGGGGTCACGGTGACATTCGGATGCGCCCAATAGGGGTGGTCGGCGGGCAAGGGCTCGACACGAAACACATCCAGCGTTGCGTGGCCCACCTGACCCGAGTTCAGGGCATTCAACAGCGCATCATCATCAATCAGCGGCCCGCGTCCCGGGTTGATGATCCGCGCACCTTTGGGCAGCAGGGCCAGCGTTTCCGCATTCAGCGCATTTTCAGTGGCAGTAGTATCGGGCAGCAACAGTACTACAATTTCTGCGTGAGAAAGCGCCTGGCGCAACCCTTCGGCACCATGCAGGCATGTTACACCGGGAATGTCCCTGGCTGTACGGCTCCAGCCTGAGACCCGAAACTCAAGCGCTGTCAGCGCGCGGGCCACGGCTTCGCCCAATGCACCAAGCCCCAGAATACAAACGTTGCGCTCTTGCGCCAGCGGTGGGACGTCTGGGGTCCAGACACCGTCCTGTACCATGATGTGCCGGTCCATCCCCAAATGGTAGCGCAGCACGTGGCCAACCACCCACTCGATCATACCCTGCGTCAGACCGTGATCCACCATCCGCGCCAGCGGAACGGTCAGTGTTTCGTTACCCACGATTTTTTCGACCCCGGCCCAAAGGCTCAGCACCGCTTTCAGGCGCGTGAAAGGTCTGAAATCCTGTACCCCTCCGTTTGGGGCGTAAACAACGTAGTCGACCTGATCCGGTTCGAACTCGGTTCCAAGCTGAACGTCCAGACCCGCCTCATCAAGATATTGTGTCAGCAGCGGCTCATACACCGGCCATAGGGCAGGGCGCGCGGAAAACAGGACGTTCACAGACATCAGAGACCTTTCAGATCAACGGGGGCGGTGAATATGGGCGCTTTGGACGATGCCAAAGGCTGCCATTAGAACCAGCATGGCCGAGCCACCATAGCTGACCATCGGCAATGGTACACCCACGACAGGAGCCATGCCCATCACCATCGACATGTTGACGGCAAAAAACAGGAAGAAGTTCAGCGCGATACCCAGCGTGACCAGAGATGAAAACCGGTCCTTGGTTGCCAGTGCCGTGACCATGCAGAAAACCAGAATCAAGGCATAAAGGGTCAACAGGGTCGTTCCCCCGACAAATCCGAACTCTTCGGCCAACGTCGTGAAAATGAAATCGGTGTGCTTTTCGGGCAGGAAGTTCAGGCGGGACTGCGTGCCCTGCATGAACCCACGCCCGTTCCAGCCCCCGGAACCCAAGGCAATCTTGGATTGGGTTATGTGGTAACCGGCCCCCAGGGGATCGGTGGACGGGTCCAGAAAGGTGTCGATGCGCCGAAACTGATAGTCCTTCAGCAATTGCCAGTCGGTCCCACGGCTGTTGAAAACAGTGGCGATCAGACCCACGACAGCAGCAATAACGGCGGCAAAATAGGCCCAGTGAACCCCTGCCAGAAACATCAACCCACCTCCTGCGGCCAGAAGCAGGATAGATGTGCCGAGATCGGGCTGTTTCAGAACCAGCAATGTAGGCAGGATGATCAGGACAACCGGGATAAGAACCCAAAGCGGGCGGGATGTTTTATGCGAGGGAAGCCAGTCGTAATAGGCCGCAAGCAACATGACCAGCGTGACTTTCATGACCTCCGAGGGTTGCAGGCGCATGAACCCAAGGTCGATCCAGCGCTGCGCACCCATTCCGATGGTGCCGAACAGTTCAACAAATACCAGCAAAGCCACCGAGCCGAGATAGGCCAGCACCGACATGTTGCGCCAGAACCAGATCGGAACCAGTGCGATGATGAACATCACTGCCAGACCAAGCCCGAAACGTTCCATCTGCGGCTCGGCCCAGGGCGTCCACGAACCGCCCGCAACGGAATACAACATCAGAAAGCCCGCGCTGGCGGTGCTGATCAACAGCAACGTCAGCGGCCAGTTCATATACAGGAATTTGCGAAACCCCGACGGCGTGGATTTGACGGCATATTCAAGATAGCTCATGCACGGTCCTTTCCATCCGGTCGCGCCTTGGGGCGTTTTTCACCCTCCAGCCGTTTTTGCTGTTCTTTGATGTGTTCGCGGTCGGCGACGGGGTAGGCTTCAAGCGGCGGAGTGCCGTCATAAAGAGCTTGCAGCATGATGTCGCGTGCAATCGGGGCTGCGGCCGTGGACCCGCCGCCGCCATGCTCAACAACCACGGCTACGGCGTATTTCGGGTTATCAAACGGTGCAAAGCAAACGAACAGTGCGTGGTCGCGGCGTTCCCACGGCAGGTCCTCGTTGCGGATCACGCCTGCCGCCCGTTCGGCCTTGGTTATGTTTCGAACCTGGCTGGTTCCGGTTTTCCCTGCCATCCGGAACTCATCCGCGATGATGCGGCTTCGATATGCCGTGCCCCGCCTGTCATTCGAGACCGAGAACATGGCCTTGCGGACCTGTTCCAGATTGTAGGAATTGAGGCCCAGTGGTTCTCCGGCGCCCGAGGGTTGTTCAACACCGTCGATCGAGCGCACCAGGCGCGGCGTGACTGCACGACCGGTGGCGATGCGGGCGGTCATCACAGCCAGTTGCAGCGGCGAAGCCAGCATGAAGCCCTGACCGATGGACGCGTTTGCCGTATCGCCCACAAGCCACTCCTGACCATACGCGCGCTGCTTCCATTCCTGATTGGGGGCCAGCCCATCTGCCACTGCAGACATCGGGATATCATGCTTGACCCCCAGTCCCAAAGTGCGGGCCATGTCAGAGATCTTGTCGATGCCAACCCGCAGAGCCACGTCATAGTAATAGACATCGCAGCTGCGTTTCAGCGAGAGGTTGAGGTCGACCGTCCCGTGCCCACCACGTTTCCAGCAATGGAAGCGACGACTGCCGACCTTCAGGTGCCCGGGGCAGTACACGGTGTTGCCGGGGGAGACTACGCCAGCTTCCAACGCGGCCAGCGCGGTGACCATCTTGAAGGTCGATCCCGGAGGATATGTGCCTTGCACGGACTTATTCGCCAGCGGACGATACTTGTCTTCTGTCAGTGCCCGGTAATCGGCGACCGAAATGCCGCGAACAAACAGGTTCGGATCAAAACTGGGTGCCGAGGCGACCGCGCGCAGGTCGCCGGTTTCGCAGTCTATGACAACTGCGGCCGCACTTTCGCCCGCCAGTCGCGCCTGTGCATATTGTTGCAGTTCAGCGTCGATGGACAGTTGCAGATCTGCCCCGGGTTGTCCTTCCTGCCGGTCAAGCTCGCGCATGACACGCCCCGTCGCGTTGACCTCGACCCGCTTTGCACCGGCTTTGCCGCGCAGTTCGATTTCCTGCTTTGCCTCAAGGCCGACCTTTCCAATCTGGAATCTTGGGATGCGCAATACCGGCTCAGGGTCTTCGATTTTGCTGAGGTCATAGTCGCTGACCGGGCCGACATAGCCGACGATATGGGCGAAATCCTCGTATCGTGGGTATTGCCGCGTCAGGCCGACCTCGGGCGTTACGCCCGGCAGCGCCGGAGCATTGACCGCAACCTTCGAGATATCCTCCCACGTAACCTGATCCGCCAGCGTCACCGGCAGAAACGGGGCCGAGCGGCGCATTTCAGTCCTGGCGCGCTCGATCTCATCTTCGTTCAGAGGGATCAGTTCCGACAGTTTGGCGATGACTTTTTCCACGTCATCGGCATCCTCACGCACAATGACGATGCGATAGGAAGGTGAGTTCTGGCCGATGATCTGACCGTTCCGGTCATAGATACGCCCACGGGTCGGTGGGATAAGCCGGATGTTGATGCGGTTTTCTTCGGCCAACAAGCGATATTCGTCGGCCTGTTCTACCTGCATGAACCGCATTCGTGCCGCCAGACTGCCTATGAACACCGCCTGTAGACCGCCCAGCAACAGCGCTCTGCGTGGCAGACGCTTATAGGCAAGGCCCTGGGATTTGGGTTTGCGCTGTTTCATGCCCGGCTTCTCACAGCGCTGACATCAGCAGCGGATATGCGGCGGACCCCCAACGCGCTTTGGCTAAGCAACACGACCAACGGGTAGACAGCGACCGTCAGCACAAGCTGAACCACGACCGGCCCCAGTGCAGCCTGCTGCACGGACATCACCGATAGTACTAACCTGTTCATCAAGATGACCGCCGTGATCACAATGCCGACAGACATCCACTCCCCGGCAAATCCCGCATCCCTCATACCCAAAGCCGCTGACCGCAGATAGGTCGACCCGACTACGGTCAGCGCTGCCAATAGACCCGGTGGACGTTGCAGCAGAAAGTCGGCCATCAGCATGACAAGCGCGACCAAAACAGTCGGGACGTAATCGGGCCGCCGCAACACCCAGGCAAAAGTCAGGGCAATCAGGACGTCGGGAAAAGGCCAACGATCGGGTTGAGCGTCCAATGGCAACAGGTGCAGAAACAGCACAGCAAAAGCCAGCAAGGCATAAAGGCTGCGCATGGCCCAGATTTGCGAAGTCGGTCTATCCATCGCTGACCTCATCCGGGGTCAATGCCACCTCTGGGCGGGTGGGGCCTACGATACTGCCCGGATCCTGAATGGGCGGAGCCGAGTGAAACCGCAGAACCCTGAGAAACTCGAGCCTTTCGAAATCAGCCGACAGTCGGACCCGCAGGCGCCCCCCTGGGTCTGCCGCGATTTGACCGATCAGCAGGCCCGCAGGAAACACGCCGCCATCACCCGAAGTGATCACCCGGTCACCTGGGCGAACCAACTCGCGGTTCTCAAGAAACTCCACCGCGGGCGCGGGGTTGTTGTCGCCTTTGATCAGAGCGGTCTGCCCAGAAGGTTGAATGGTTGCGGGAATGGCGCTGGTCGCGTCCGTCATAAGGATCACGCGTGCCGTGTCAGGGCCAACACCTGATATCCGGCCCACCAGGCCAATGCCGTCCATCGTGGCCCATCCATCTACGATCCCGTCACGCTCTCCGACATTCAGCAGAACGGATTGCCGGAATGGCGACCCGCTGTCGGCCATGACAACGCCGGTGATGTAGGTCAGACGAGGGTCAAGGCGGACATTGTTCAAATCCAGCAGTCGCGCGTTTTCCTGTTCAAGCTGCAAAGCAGCCTCTTTCCAGGCGCGCATTAGGCGCAGTTCGCTACGCAGTTCCCTGTTTTGCTCGCTCAGGCGCTGATAGCTTTGGAAGTCACGCACCAGATTGACGGCGGCAGTCACCGGGACCATGGCCCATTCCATTGATGGTACAACCGTATCCACGATTCGCGCGCGGAACCGTTCTACGCGCGGGCTGTCGATGCGCCACAAAAGGAAGATACCAAGCAGGCACAGCACAACTATCCCCAGCAACAAGCGTCGCAGGGGGGTCGTGTACTCATCGCGCTGTGATCGGTCTTTTGCCACAGGTTACCTTCCCGTGCTGCTCGCGCCGATATAACCCTATCTTCCGAGGGTGCGCGCCTTAGCTTTCGTAGTCAATCGCGTGGCGCAGCTGTTTTTCATATTCCAGTGCCTTGCCGGTGCCCAAAGCCACACAATTCAGGCTTTCGTCCGCAATGGATACCGCCAGGCCTGTCTGTTCGCGCAGGGCCAGGTCCAGATCGCCCAGCAGCGCGCCGCCACCGGTTAGCATCACACCACGGTCGACAATGTCAGCTGCCAGATCGGGGGGCGTTGTCTCAAGTGCGGTCATAACCGCCTCGCAGATCTGTTGCACGGGCTCTGACAACGCTTCGGCTATCTGGGCCTGGCTGATCTCGATTTCCTTGGGCACGCCGTTCAACAGGTCACGCCCCCGGATATGCATCGACTGACCGCGCCCGTCGTCGGGCATGCGGGCGGTGCCGATGGTTGTCTTGATGCGCTCAGCCGTGGATTCACCCACCAGAAGGTTCTGTTGGCGACGCAGGTAGGAAATGATGGCCTCGTCCATCCGGTCACCACCAACACGGACCGAACGGGCATAGACAATGTCGCCCAACGACAGAACCGCAACCTCGGTGGTGCCCCCGCCAATATCGACAACCATGTTGCCGGTCGGGTCGGTGATCGGCATGCCGGCCCCGATCGCGGCCGCAATCGGTTCGGCAATCAGGCCCGCGCGACGGGCACCTGCTGACAGGACCGACTGACGAATTGCGCGCTTTTCGACCGGGGTTGCGCCATGGGGAACGCAGACAATGATCTTGGGTTTCGAGAAAGTCGAGCGCTTGTGCACCTTGCGGATGAAGTGCTTGATCATTTCTTCGGCAGTATCAAAATCGGCGATCACACCTTCTCGCATCGGACGGATGGCCTCGATCGAACCGGGTGTCCGACCCAGCATCAGCTTTGCATCTTCGCCAACGGCCAGAACTTTCTTCACACCGTCCTTGACGTGATAGGCCACAACCGAAGGTTCAGACAGGATGACACCGCGCCCCTTGACGTAAACCAGCGTGTTTGCTGTTCCAAGGTCGATAGCCATGTCCGCTGTGAACAGGCCGCCCAGATTGCCAAAGATCCCCATGTTTTCCCTGATCCTGTAATGTCGGTTTTCTACTGCCCGCGACTCGACGGTTCCGGGACGGATGACTTATAGGGTGCCATCACGCCCGGTAAAAGGGCTGATTCCGCGACAATCAGCACCTTTCCACCTTATTGAATGGGACTTTAGAAGGCAAAATGCTCTCTTATCAACACATTTACCACGCCGGGAGTCTGGCGGATGTCCAAAAGCACGCATTACTGGCGTGGGTGCTGGATTATCTGACACGCAAAGACAAGCCGCTCAGCTATATCGAGACGCATTCCGGGCGCGGGTTGTACCGGTTGGATGCAGACGAATCCATTCGGACAGGAGAGGCAGCGGCAGGGATCGGTCGCGCACAGCGGGAAGGGTGGTTCGGGTCCGACCACCCGATGGAGCGGGTCCTGAAGCAGGTACAGGCCCGGTACGGCGACACGGCCTATCCGGGATCGCCGATGATTGCCGCGACTATGTTGCGGGAACAGGACAGTTTGAACCTCGCGGAACTGCACCCGCAGGAATTTGCGGCCCTGTCGTTGGCGATGTCGCCGTTTGGGGCGAAGGTCTATCAGCAGGATGGGTTCGATCTGGCACAGTCTTTGCTGCCTCCGACTCCGCGCCGGGGCATGATGCTGATTGACCCCAGTTACGAGGTGAAAACCGATTACGACCGCATGCCCGGCATTATCGCCAAGCTGCACCGCAAGTGGAATGTGGGCGTGATTGCCCTTTGGTACCCGATCCTGACAGATGAGAGGCACGTCGGGATGGTCGCTGCTTTGAAGGCTCAGAATATGCCGAAATCTGTGCGTCATGAGGTCCGCTTTCCCGCCGCGCGCGCGGGGCATCGGATGGTGGGGTCCGGGATGTTCTTTGTGAATGCGCCATTCGGGTTTGCCGAAGAAACGCAAAAACTGGATGCGCTGTTTTCCGGTCTCGGCTGACACCAGACGACATGTTGAAGGCGCACGCCACCTCGCCGATACACGCCTTGCATGTACCGATTAAAATTCTTGTTCGGTCAGGGCATGCGGCACTAGACTTGGCGCTGGGGGGATCGCAATGAATCGCAGACTCGCAGCAGTTCTGGCAGCAGACATGGTGGGTTACAGCCGCCTGATGGAAGCGGATGAACAAGGCACCTTGGCCCGTTTGCGCACTCATAGGATCGAATTAATCGACCCGTCGATCGAAAAAAACCGAGGCACTGTTATCAAGACAACCGGCGATGGGATGTTGGTCGAGTTCACCAGCGCCTGCGATGCCGTGGCTTGTGCCGTCGAAGTCCAGAACCGGATGTTTCGCAGAAATGCAGATGTGCCTAAGGATCAGCGCATCCAATTTCGGATCGGCATCAATCTGGATGAAATCATCTTTGAAGACGGGGATATTTTCGGCAGTGGGGTCAATGTGGCCGCGCGTCTGGAACAGTCTGCCTCTCCTGGTGACGTGTTGATTTCCGGCGCGGTGCACAACCAGGTGACCAGTCGGCTGGATCTTCGCTTTCAGGATCTGGGGGAGATTTCGCTCAAGAATATTTCCCAGCCGGTTCATGCCTTCCGCGTTGAACTGGACGCGCCCGCTGCGGCGGCTGGTGAAAATTCCAAAGAGGACGGCTCAACCAGAGTCGTCAAACCGACAATTGCGGTTCTGCCGTTCGAGAACATGAGCGGCGATCCCGAACAGGAGTTCTTCGTCGACGGTTTGACTGAAGACCTGTTAACCGAACTCAGCCGTCGGCACGAGTTGTTCGTGATTTCGCGCAATTCCAGTTTCGTCTACAAGGGGCAGGCCGTGAACCTTCGCCAAGTCGGCGAGACTCTGGGCGCGCAATACATCGTCGAAGGCAGTGTGCGCAAAGCCGGAAATCGCCTGCGCGTCACGGTACAGTTGATCGACAGTCAGAACGACGCCCATATCTGGGCCGAGAAATACGACCGTGACCTGGATGATATCTTTACCATCCAGGACGAGGTCACTTCGGCAGTTGTGGCGACACTGCCGGGCCGCATCGAAGCATCGCAACAGGAAGAGTTAAAGCGAAAGACCCCTTCAAATTTCGCGGCGTATGAATGCGTTCTGGCCGCAAAGGTTCTGCACCACCGCAGCACACGTGAGGACAATGCCGAAGCGATGAAACTGATCGAGCGGGCCATCGAACTGGACCCGGAATATGCTCATGCCCATGCCTGGCGCGGTTGCATTCGCGGTCAGGCCTGGGGGTACGGCTGGGCCGAGGACGGCGAGGCGATGAAGATGCTGGCGTTGGATTCGGCCAAGAAGGCGGCGTCACTGGACGATAACGATGCCGACGTACACAGACTGATGGCGGCGGTGGAAATTTTGCAAAATGACCTTGGGCGCGCCCGCTACCATCAGGAACGCGCGCTGTCTTTGAATCCAAACTACGATTTGGTCGTGGTACAGATGGGAGAGTTGCTGACCTGGTCTGGTCGGCCCGAGGAAGGCGCCGAGTGGATCGAAAAAGCGATGCGTCTGAACCCCCATCATCCGGCCCGGTTCTGGAGCCATTTGGGCAAAGCCCATTTCGGCGCAAAGCAATATGAAGCTGCGATCGAGGACTTTTCGCGCTTGCCGGCATTGGATGTGGTTCAGCACGCCTATGTTGCGGCGTGTCACAGTTGGCTGGGCAACGAGGCCAAAGCCCGCCAACATGTCAAGGAAATCCATGTGTCACAGCCGGATTTGACTGTTCAGGACCTTGTCGCGAACCTTCATTACGGACGCGAAGAGGATTTGCAGCATCTTATCCAGGGGCTGGCTAAGGCCGGATTGTCCTGAGGTAAAAAACGGCCCGGAAGTTCGGGCCGTTTTCTGGAGCTTCGTCGATCAGGTCAGGTCTTTATAGCTGATCTCGCGCGCATCTGCGCCCGGTCCAGCCTTTTCACGGCGCACGATCAGGCGGTTGAGAGCGTGGATATAAGCCTTAGCTGACGCCACGACGGTATCGGTGTTTGCCGACTGGCCTGTTGCGATCATGCCATCCTCTTCCAGGCGCACGGAAACCGTTGCCTGCGCGTCCGTGCCCTCGGTTACGGCATGTACCTGATAAAGCTGAAGACGCGCCGTGTTGGGATAAATCGCACGAATCGCCTTAAAGGTTGCATCCACCGGGCCGTCGCCATGTTCGGTGGCGATTTTGTCCACGCCTTCAACTTCCAGCTCGACCGTCGATTCCGCCTGACCACCCGTGCCGCAAGTCACCTTCATCGAAACCAGTTGCAGGTGGTCGTCAGCCTCGTCCAGCGTCATCAGCGCAATGAGATCGTCGTCGAACACCTCTTTCTTGCGATCCGCCAGATCCTTGAACCGGACGAAGATATCCTTGAGTTGGTTGTCACCAACCTCAAACCCCAGCGTTTCGAGCTTGTCGCGCAAGGCTGCGCGGCCCGAATGTTTGCCAAGCGGCAAGGATGTTCCCGACAGACCAATGTCCTCAGGACGCATGATTTCAAAGTTTTCGCGGTTTTTCAGCATCCCGTCCTGATGGATGCCACTTTCATGGGCAAAAGCGTTCTTGCCGACAATTGCCTTGTTGAACTGCACCGGAAAGCCCGAGACCGTCGCGACCCGACGCGAGATGTGCATGATCTTGGTGGTGTCGATGCCAGTGTGCCACGGCATGATATCGTTGCGCGTGCGCAGTGCCATGACCACTTCTTCCAGCGCCGTGTTGCCTGCGCGTTCGCCCAGACCGTTGATGGTGCATTCAATCTGGCGCGCACCGCCTGCGACAGCGGCCAGCGAGTTCGCGGTCGCCATGCCAAGGTCGTTGTGGCAATGGGTGGCAAAGATCACGCCATCCGCCCCCGGCACCGTTTCGATCAGCCGCTTGATCAGGTCCGCGCTTTCCACCGGAGCGGTATAGCCCACCGTATCCGGGATGTTGATCGTGGTTGCCCCGGCCTTGATCGCGATCTCGATCACACGACACAGGTAATCCCATTCGGTTCGGGTCGCGTCCATCGGAGACCACTGCACGTTTTCGCACAGGTTGCGCGCATGGCTGACCGTTTCGTGGATCTTGTCGGCCATCTCGTCCATCGTCAGATTCGGGATGGCACGGTGCAGCGGTGAAGTGCCGATGAACGTGTGAATGCGGTTCTTCTCGGCGTGTTTTACCGCCTCCCAGCAGCGGTCGATATCGGCAAAATTCGCGCGGGCCAGACCGCAGATGCGGCTGTTTTTCGACCGTTGTGCAATTTCGGTCACAGCCTTGAAATCGCCTTCCGACGCGATGGGGAAGCCGGCCTCGATAATATCGACGCCCATGTCGTCCAGCAACTCGGCGATCTCGAGCTTTTCGTCATGGGTCATGGTGGCGCCGGGGCTCTGCTCGCCGTCGCGCAAAGTGGTATCGAAGATCAAGACGCGGTCTTGGTCGGTCACGTTGGTCATGGGGTTCTCTTTCTTCTTCTGTCCTAAAGCCTATGGCGCGCTGGCGTCCTCCTCTGAGCGGGCGCGCCGGATGGCACGCTCAGAGGCGGATTAGGATCAGTAGGCCACGCAGCGACGCACCGCGAAGGGCGGTGTCGACACAAGGGATATCTGCGCGGTTGATCATGGGATAGAGGTTATACAGAGCCCGCCGGGAATGGAAAGAACCAATTTGCAATACGCGAACTTCTGGCAACTGCCCTTTTTTGACAGCCTTGATTGTTCGCACAGCGCCGCTAGCTGGTCACGGATGGAAACTGCATTGATAATTGGTGCTTCTGGCGGAATTGGCGCAGCTGTTACCGGACGGCTGGTTGAGCAGGGCGTTTCGGTCACGCGTTTGTCCCGGTCGGAGGACGGCTTTGACCTGACTGATCGGGACAGGACGATGCTGATGCTTGAAAGCCTGCCAGACCAGTTTGATCTGATTCTGGTGGCTTCGGGCGCGTTAGAGATAGACGGCGCTTTGCCGGAAAAGACCATTCGGGCGATTTCAGCCAAAGCCATGATGGATCAGTTTGCGTTGAATGCCGTTGGTCCGGCATTGGTGCTAAGCCGCGCGTATCAGCTGTTGCCGCGACATAGACGATCTGTATTCGCGGTGCTTTCGGCGCGGGTGGGATCAATCGGGGATAATCGGACAGGTGGTTGGATCAGCTACCGTGCGGCTAAGGCAGCGGTCAATCAGGTCGTCCATACCGCCGCAATTGAATTGGCCCGAACACATAAACAAGCAATTTGCGTCGCCCTTCACCCCGGCACGGTAAAAACAGAGTTCACGAACAAATACCTGGGTCGTCATCCTGCCGTCGAACCTGAAGCAGCCGCCGACAACCTGTTGAACGTGATACGCGGGTTAACGCTGGCTGATACCGGTAGGTTCTATGATTGGGCCGGTAAGCCGGTCCCGTGGTGAGCCCTCACCCGTCCGAGCTTCCGGTTGCCTCAGTATTTGCATCCGGGCCGGGTTGCGGGGCAGGGGTGTCAGCGTCACTCTGCTGGTCCGAGGTCTGGTCCGGCAACACGCCGTTTTCCCAGACACCGCTTTCCTCCTGGCCGTTGGCATAGCGCATCGTCCCACTGCCCTGCCGTTTGTTATCGACAAAGCTGCCCTCATACACGTCGCCGTTCGAGTAGGTGGCGGTACCCACGCCGTTGATTTTTCCGTCCGACCAGTCGCCCGAATATTTGAACCCGGCGGGGGTTACGATTTCGCCTTTGCCATGCCGTTTTCCGTTCAGGAAATCACCGATGTAGACCGTGCCATCGGAATAGGTCGCCTTGCCTTTGCCCTGACGCACACCTTCAACCCAGTCGCCGTCATATACCGAGCCATCTGCGCGCGTAACCACACCTTTGCCGTGGCTTTGCGCGTTTTTGAATTGGCCTTTGTAGATCATACCATTGGTATACGTGGCCGTGCCTTGACCCTCGATAACACCCGCGATCCATTCGCCTTCATAGGTCGATCCGTCCGGATAGGTGATGCTGCCGTTTCCTTCGGCCAGATCGGCAACGAAATCGCCGACATAGACAGAGCCATCCGGATAGGTCACTTCGCCTAGGCCTTCAATCTGCCCGGCGTTCCAGTCGCCGGTATACACAAAGCCGTCTGTTCCGGTGAACGTTCCTTTGCCGTGGCGACGGTCGTCGACAAAATCGCCTTCGTAAACATCCCCCTGCGCGTGGGTCACTTTGCCCTTACCGTAGCGGCGCCCTTCTTGAAGTTCGCCTTCGTATATATCGCCATTGGAATAAGTCAGGCTGCCCGTCCCGGTGATCTGGTCGCCGGACCAATCCCCTGAATACACCATTCCGTCGGGCATCGTCTGCGTGCCGGTTCCATCGCGCAAACCTGCGTTGACGTCGCCGTCGTAAACGCTGCCATCCGTATAGGTGATCCTGGCCTTGCCCTGCCGCTCACCGTCGACCCAGTCGCCATCATAGATATATCCGTCGGGAAAACTCAGCACGCCTTTGCCATGTCGCTGAGCGTTCCTGAACTCACCCTCATAGCGCGTGCCGTTCGCGAATTCAGCGATGCCGGTGCCGTTGATTGACCCTTTGGACCAATCGCCCTCGTAGCTGCTGCCATTGGCATAGATGATCTTGCCGCGCCCTTCGGGCTGACCCTTGGCGAACATGCCTTCGTAGACTGACCCGTCGGGGTAGCGTGTCGTACCCTGACCCTGAATTTCGCCTTCTACCCACTGCCCCGTGTATTCAAACCCATTCGGCAGCCGATACGTTCCTGTCCCGTGCCGCAACCCGTTCTCGTAAGTGCCTTCATAGACACCGCCAACTTCATCATCCTTGACGATGACAGTCCCGTCCTGCGCGAAAGCAGTGGCAGCTGCCAGGCTCATCCCCGCTGCCAAAATTGAGTTTCGGATCACGTTCATTTCTGGTCCTGTCTGCCCGGTCGTCGCTGGTGATATCTCTTGCGCAAAACTAAGGTACCGTTGCAGGCAGAGCAACGGCTTTTGCCGCATTGGTCTTTTACTCGCGCGGTGATCTGCTAAATGGCAATAGGACTTACGAGGCAAGAGGGCAGCATGGCCGACCGTTTCCGCATCACTCTGGCGCAACTGAACCCGACCGTTGGCGATATCGAAGGCAACGCAGCAAAGGCCTTTGCGACATGGGAACAAGGCAAGGCAGCGGGCGCGGATCTGGTGGCTTTCCCCGAGATGTTCATCACCGGCTACAACACGCAGGATCTGGTTCTCAAACCGGTATTCCACCGCGCAGCCATGTCTGCGGTTGAAGCGCTGGCTGCAAAATGCGCCGAAGGTCCTGCAATTTCCGTAGGTGGTCCCTGGGTCGATGATGGAAAGCTGTACAACGCCTACCTGATCCTGAAGGGTGGCCGGATCACCAGCAAGGTTCTGAAGCACCACCTGCCGAACGAGACGGTGTTCGACGAAGTGCGCCTTTACGATGCGGGACCTCTGGGTGGGCCGTATTCGGTAGGGAATTTCCGGATTGGCAGCCCGATCTGCGAAGACAGCTGGCACCCGGACGTGGCAGAAACGCTGGAGGAAACCGGGGCCGAGTTTTTGTTGATCCCCAACGGGTCGCCCTATTTCCGGGATAAATACGATGTGCGACTGAACCATATGGTCGCGCGCGTGGTCGAAACGGGACTGCCGCTGATTTACCTGAATATGGTTGGCGGGCAGGATGATCAGGTCTTTGACGGTGCCAGCTTTGGCCTGAACCCGGGCGGGGAATTGGCGTTCCGGATGCCTGTTTTCGACGAGCTACTCTCTCAAGTCGACCTTGAGCGCGGCGAAGACGGCTGGCGGATCGCATCAGGTGAAATCGTGTCCCAACCGGATGAGTGGGAGCAGGATTACCGCGCGATGGTGCAGTCTCTTCGCGACTACATGGGGAAAACCGGTTTCAAAAAGGCGCTGCTGGGCTTGTCCGGCGGGGTTGATTCCGCGCTGGTCGCGACCATTGCAGTCGATGCCATCGGGGCCGAAAATGTCCGCTGCGTGATGCTCCCGTCGGAATACACCAGTCAGGCCTCGCTTGACGATGCCGAGGCGGTCGCCAAAGCGCTGAGCGTGCATTATGACTACGTGCCGATCTCGGACAGCCGCGCAGCCGTCACCAGTACTTTGGCCCCGTTGTTTGCAGGGCTGGATGAAGGGTTGACCGAAGAAAACATTCAATCCCGCCTGCGCGGGTTGCTGTTGATGGCGATCTCGAACAAGTTTGGCGAAATGCTGTTGACCACCGGCAACAAATCCGAGGTCGCCGTGGGCTATGCTACGATCTATGGCGACATGAACGGCGGCTATAATCCGATCAAGGATCTGTACAAGACCCGTGTGTTCGAAACCTGTCGCTGGCGCAATGCCAATCACCGCAACTGGATGATGGGCCCTGCAGGCGAAGTGATCCGTCCCTCTGTCATCGACAAACCGCCCAGTGCGGAACTGCGCGAAGATCAGAAAGACAGCGACAGCCTGCCGGATTACCCGGTGCTGGACGGAATACTTGAGATCCTGGTTGATCAGGACGGATCGATCGCGGATTGCGTCGCCGCCGGGTACAACGAAGCAGATGCTCAGAGGGTCGAACATCTGGTCTATATCAGCGAGTATAAACGGTTCCAGTCCGCCCCCGGTACGCGCCTGAGCAACCGCGCGTTCTGGCTGGACCGGCGGTATCCGATTGTGAATCGCTGGCGCGATCGCCGCTGATTGCCGCAATTCGCGCGCTGAATTGGAAACTGTGAGAGGCTCAGCGCGCCTATTGTTTTCATATTTTTCTTCTTTGATCCGCCAGGGGCGCTAAAACCGGCCTCTGACTTGCTGTTGCGCCAAGTTTCTGCCACATTTTGGCTTGAAAATTGCCCCATGTGGGGCGGATGCGGCGCAATTCTCAAAGTCGCAAGCTGATTTTGATAATGAGTGACGCATCCGGGGTTGGATGTCTGAGTAAATGGTTTGGTTTTGACATGTATAGCGAATATCAGAGATCGCATCATGCTCTTTTGAAACGGCGGACGATGGAATCTCCGCCGCAGGAGTTGGATGAGGAAAAGCTGGAAGCGGCGATTGCCGGTGTCCTGAATGAACAGCGGCTGTCCGACGAACAGGCAGCGGCGTCGCTTCGGGCTGAGTTTCCAAGCTTGTTGCCGCAGAAGGACGTAACCGCGCAGACCGTGCAAAAAGACACCGGGTTGACCGCGAAGCTGCGTCAGAAATGGGCGGAACTGTCCGGCGCAGCGTGATGTGCTGAGGATCTTCGATGCCGTTGGCGTCTGGGCCACAGGCGTCATAAATAGTGCCAACATTGCGACAATTCGTGTTGCCAAACTTCTAGACCTTGGTCCCCATACGGGTTCAGGCGACAGAGTAATGCGTATTTATGACGGCACCAAAACCGAACCCCGTAGAATCCGATCTTGCCCTTCCCAAATCTGTTGATGTTGTCGTTGTTGGCGGCGGCATAATCGGCGTTTCAACAGCGCTGGAACTGGCAGAGCGCGGCGCTTCCGTCCTTTTGTGCGAAAAGGGACAGATTGCGGCTGAACAAAGCTCGCGCAATTGGGGGTGGGTGCGTTTGGGTATGCGAGACCCCCGCGAAATTCCCCTGATGCAAGAGGCGTTGCGGATATGGCCGACCCTTGATGCCCGCCTGGATGGCAATACCGGATATACGCAATCCGGCATTCTTTTTGGCGCGTCCGGCAAGCGGGGCGAAGTCAATCTGAAGCGTTGGATGCGCCATGTAGAAGGATTACAGACCGGGGCAAAAATGGTGTCGGGACGCGAGTTGGCAGAGTTGTTGCACGGGCACGAAACCGGCCTGGCATCTGCTCTGTACATGCCGCAGGACGGGCGGGCTGAACCGCAATGGGCCGCCCCGGCCATCGCCGAAGCCGCACGTCGTCTAGGTGCTGTGATCATGACAGGCTGCGCTGTGCGAAGTGTGGACATTCAGGATGGGCGTATTGCTGGTGTATTCACCGAACGCGGCAAGGTCGCCTGCGGGCGCGTGGTTTTGGCGGGGGGTGCGTGGTCGCGTCTGTTTGCGGGCAATGCAGGTATCAACCTGCCGCAGCTTAAGGTTCTGAACACAGTTCTGCGGACCTCTCCGGTGAAAGATGGGCCCGAAACTGCGCTATGGTCGGATGATTTTGCGATCCGAAAGCGCGCAGATGGCGGGCACACCATCGCGTCGGGACATCAAAACACGGTTGATATCGTGCCAGACAGTTTCCGGCTGGGGTTGCAGTTTCGTTTTGCCTTTGCGCAGGAATGGAAATCCCTTCGTTTTCGCTGGTCAAAACAGTGGGCTATCGAGGCCCGTCAGAACAGAAAATGGTTGCCGACCGACGTAACCCCGTTCGAGCTGTGCCGGGTTTTGGATCCTGAACCTTCGCAGAAGTTTTTGCGACAAGCCTGGGCCAGTGCACGAAAAGGATTTCCTGCCTTGCAGGACAGTGAAATCGTCCAAAGTTGGGCGGGTATGATTGATGTTACCCCCGACGCCATTCCCGTAATCTCGGGCGTGGATGACATGCCGGGTATGTATATCGCCACCGGCTTTTCCGGCCACGGCTTTGGCATCGGGCCCGGCGCCGGCCGCCTGACGGCTGACCTTGTCACTGATTCAACCCCTTGTGTGGATCCGACCGCGTTCCGTCTGTCTCGGTTCACTGACGGCTCAAAAGTGCGACCGGATCCGGGTTACTAGGGGCTTAGCCCATCATCTGATAGCTGACCGGAACAAAGCGGAAGCCCTCGCCCCGTGTCTCGACAAAGCCCGCGGCAGGGAAGGGCATGTGATAGCCGACCATCGGCACCTTGTCGGCTGCCAGCATGCCAAGAACGTTTCGGCGCGCGGCGGTTGCGGCGGCCTTGTCCATGTCAAACCGAACCTCCCATTCCGGATGGGCAAAGGACCACACGTAATGGTTGGCCAAGTCCGCTGTCAGCAGAAGGCGCTGTCCGTTGCTCTCCAGATGATAAACCGTATGACCCGGGGTATGGCCGTGGGCCGCAACCGCAGTTATGCCTGACGCCACTTGCTCTCCATCACCGACAAAGCTCATCTTCTCGGCCATCGGTGTGACTTTTGCGGCCACAAGATCACCGACATTGTTTCCGGCCTCCTGCGCGGACCAGAAATCGTATTCCGTTGCCGAAGTCACATAGCGTGCGTTGGCAAAGGTCGGTGCGCCATCCGTTGTCATGCCGCCAATATGGTCGGGATGCATGTGGGTCAGTACGACAACGTCGATCTGATCCGGGCTGACACCTGCATCGGCCAAAGCGGCCTGAATGCCGCCCTGCCCAAGACCGGTGTCGAACAATACCAGTTCCGATCCGGTGTTGACCAGTGAGGGGGTAAAGAAGAATTGGGCGGTGTCGGCGGGAATAAAGTTCTCGGCCGAAACCTTTGCGAAGTCTTCATCTGACGCTCCGCCGCCAAAGATATCCTGGGCGCCATCGCGGGGCAGGCTGCCATCCAGCAAGGTCGTGACGGTAAAGTCGCCGACATGGAATGACTTGGCGATGGTCGAGTTGGCCTTGGCGTCAGAGCCTGCGGCCAAAACCGGCGCTGCTGCCGTGGCAAACGGCAAGGCGGCAGCGGTTCCCAAGGCGGCACGGCGAGTAAGTTTGATCGTCATTATCGTTCTCCCTGTCAGAACACCTTTAGAAAAACTAGAACGGTGTGAGATTCTGACCAGATGTTACGACATCCACGCAGGGTGCATGGATGAACAATACGTGTTAATTTTTGTTCATGTCGCGATCGCAGAACAAAACCGTTCCAACGGATCAAAGTGTAGAAGACTTCCTTAATTCGGTCCAATCAGAACGTCGGGCCGAAGAGACGCGCGCTCTGGACGACCTGTTTCGGGCTACCACCGGATTTGATCCGGTCATGTGGGGGCCGTCGATGATAGGGTATGGCCGTTATCACTATCGCTACGCCTCGGGCCGAGAGGGCGATTTTCTGGCAACCGGATTTTCCCCGCGCAAGTCGGCGCTGGTGATTTATATCATGCCGGGTTACGCGGATTTTGGCGGCATTCTGGCCCGGTTGGGTAAGCACAAGTTGGGCAAGTCCTGCCTGTATGTGAACAAGCTGGCGGATATCGACATGCAGGTTCTGTCGGAACTCATCCGCGCCGGGTTGGACGACCTTGGCAGGATATGGCCCGTGGAACCGCGTTGAATCACCTGAGGGATCAAGCGGCGGCTGGACAAAAACGCGCCCATGTGACAAGAGCCGCGCCAACAGGAGACACCCATGACAACCACCCGTTTCGCCCCGTCGCCCACCGGTTACATCCATGTGGGCAACCTGCGCACCGCCCTGATGAACTATCTGATCGCCCGCAAGGCGGGTGGTACGTTCATCCTGCGCATCGATGACACCGACCCCGAACGCTCGAAAGAGGAATATGTCGATGCCATCAAACAGGATCTTGATTGGCTGGGTTTGCACTGGGATCGTGTCGAGCGTCAATCCGACCGTTTGGACCGCTACGCCGAAGCGGCTGACAAGTTGCGCGCGATGGGGCGGTTCTATGAAGCGTTTGAGACGCCGACCGAGCTGGACCTGAAGCGCAAGAAACAGCTGAACATGGGCAAGCCGCCGGTTTATGACCGCGCCGCGCTGAACCTGTCGGATGCCGAGAAGGATGCCCTGCGCGCCGAACGTGGCAACGGTGTCTGGCGTTTCAAGCTGGATCACGAACGGATCGAGTGGACCGACGGAATTCTGGGCGACATTTCGATCGATGCGGCCTCGGTCTCTGATCCGGTGCTGATCCGTGGTGATGGACAGGTACTTTATACGATTGCGTCGGTGGTGGATGACACCGAAATGGGCGTGACAGATGTCGTGCGCGGCTCGGACCACGTGACCAACACTGCGACCCAGATTCAGATCATC
This sequence comes from Ruegeria sp. AF1, assembly GCF_056542125.1. NCBI lineage: Bacteria > Pseudomonadati > Pseudomonadota > Alphaproteobacteria > Rhodobacterales > Roseobacteraceae > Ruegeria > Ruegeria sp. AF1. The sequence continues at coordinate 62,069 of NZ_JBQFZG010000003.1, read as the reverse complement.
AAGGCACTGGGTGGGGATTGCCCGCGCTTTGCGCATCACTCGCTGCTGACCGGCCCGCAGGGCGAAGCACTGTCGAAACGCCTGGGTACGCTGGCCCTGCGCGATCTGCGTGAACAGGGTGTGCAGCCGATGGCACTGCTGAGCCTGATGGCGCGTCTGGGTTCGTCCGATCCGGTCGAGCTGCGCTCGGATATGGCCGAGTTGATCGACGGCTTTGACGTGAGCCGGTTTGGTGCCGCGCCGACCAAGTTCGACGTGCAGGACCTGTTCCCGCTGACCGCCAAATACCTGCAATCGCTGCCGCTGGCGAATGTGGCCGATGCTGTCGCGGATGCCGGGGTACCAGCCGAACTGGCTGAACCGTTCTGGGCCATGGCGCGGGAAAACATCACCACTTTGGCCGACCTCAAAGGGTGGTGGGATCTGTGCCGTGATGGTGCCGAGCCGTTGGTTGCGGATGAAGATCGCGAATTCATCGCTGAAGCCATGTCGCTGCTGCCCGAAGGCCCGTTTGATGGCGACACCTGGGGGGCCTGGACCAATGCCGTGAAAGAGGCAACAGGCCGCAAGGGGAAAGGTCTGTTCATGCCGCTGCGCAAGGCGTTGACCGGTGCAGAGCGTGGCCCGGAAATGGCTGCGTTGCTGCCGTTGCTGCAGGTGATCCGCGCGCGCGGGTAAACCGCTACTATTCCAGCAAAAAGGGTCGTACCTAGGCGCGACCCTTTTTATGCCGGCTGCTCAATCCGAACCGACAAACCGGTCAGGCGGTCATCGACAAAATCACGCTCGACAGGTTTGAGTTGTTGATGTCGCGGGTAACGTGGCTCGGCCCGGTCATTCAGGATCGGGGCATCCCATCCGCTGGTTGTTGCAAAGAACCGGTCTGCCCCGTCTTCTCCAAACGCCCGCAAATAACCCTGAACAACAACGTCGATATAGCTGAGCAGCAAGGGATGGCGGTTGCTGGGCTCGTTGTGCCGATCCTGCGGGACGGCGTAGACAGCTATTTCAACTTCATGTTTCAGCGGATGTGAAACCGACCGGGTTGCCGGAATTCGGTCATAGGCCCATTCCCGTTCATCCAGCGCAGCCCAGTCGTTCTTGGGGACATGTGCGATCATGCCTTCGATCTCAGACTCGGGGTCCGGGACAGCTGTCAGGAACGCGACCGGGCGCAGATCAGTGTGTCGCCATGCGCGTTTCCACCCCTTCAGTTTTGCTGGGCGGGGGTCGGGAAAATCATGTGTGGCGAGGTTCACAAGGCTTCCATAACCAAAGAAATAGGGGTCGGCCATGCGAGAGGTGTCCTTTGGGTCGATTGATGTATGTCAAACCGCTTTTTTCCGCGACATGCAATAAGGCTTCATCTTTTATTCAGGGAGGCCTTCATGCGGATTACCAAACGGACGAATATCGCTGTGCGCCTGTTGATGTATTGCGCCGCACACCCGGACCGGCTGGTCACCAAAGCCGAGATCGCCGAAGTCTGCAACATCTCGGAAAACCATCTGGCTCAGGTGATCAACCAGTTAAGCCAGTTGAATTACCTGAGCACTCAGCGCGGCCGCAACGGCGGTATGTCGTTGGCGCGTCCGGCAAGCCAAATCCGGATCGGCGCGGTGTTCAGGCACGTCGAAGGGGCCTTGCCCATCGCCGAGTGTTTTGCGGATGCGGACAACACCTGTCCTTTGACCGATGCCTGTAGGCTGCGGCTGGCATTGCAGGATGCGGCGGAAGTTTTCTATGCATCTCTGGACGAAGTGTCGTTGGATGCGCTGGTTTGTGACAACGACCCGTTGCTGAAGCTGTTGCAGCCCGTGGCCTGCGTACGCTGACCTTAGTCGCTGGCCCGCAAAATTCGGGCTGGCCGGGCAGAGAGAGGGCGCAGCGCGAATGCGAAACCTGCGCAGAGCGTGACGCCGACACCGGCCAGAACGATGCCAAAGGCCGAAGACCAGATCACGGTAAAACCTGTGTCGAAGATATGGGTGGCCACAGCCCATCCGCCCAGGATGCCGACCAGCAAGGCGACGCAGCCCGCTGCGGCGCCCAGCAGGACCGAGCGTAGTCCAAAACTGCGCAGGATGCGGCCACGGTCAGCCCCCAGCGTCTTGAGGATTGCCGCCTCGTATCTGCGGGCGGGTTCGCCGGCGGCTGCCGCCCCGATCAGCACCAGGAATCCTGTCAACAAAGACACGCCCGCGCCATACGAGGTTGCGGCGGCGATCCCTGCCAAAAGGCCCGAAACACGGTCAATTGCGTCGCGCACACGAATGGCCGTGATGTTCGGGAACTGGCCTGCAAGATCTCGCAGAATGGCGGCCTCGGCCTGTTCTTCTGCATATACCGTCGCAATAAAGCTGTGTGGCGCACCCGCCAGTGCCGACGGGTTCATCGACATGACAAAACCCATACCCGCTGTTGAAAAATCCACCTCTCGGGTTGAGGTCAGCTCTGCGGTGATATCCCGTCCCAGGATGTTGACAGTTACCTGATCGCCCAGTTTCAGACCCATCTCTTCGGCTTCTTCGGCTGCAAAGCTGATCTGTGGTGCGCCAGAATAATCCTCTGCCCACCACTCCCCCGCTGTCACCCGTGCATTTGCCGGGGGGCGGGCTGAATAGGTGACGCCGCGATCTCCCTCCAGAACCCAATGATCTCCGGCCACCTCGCGCGCAGGGCGACCGTTTATCTGGGTGATGATGCCCCGCAGCATTGGTGCGCTTTCAATGCGGCTGACAGCAGGATCGGTTTGCAGCCGTTCGGTAAAACCGGGCATCTGGTCTTTTTGAATATCGACAAAGAAGTATGAGGGCGCGACATCCGGCAGATTGCCGGAGATCGCGTTGCGCAGCGTGCCGTCGATCTGCCCAACCGCCGCTAGCACTGACAAACCTAGACCAAGTGACAAAACCACTGACCCCGCACCCTCACGCGGATCAGAGATGGCGGACAAAGCCCATCGCAGGGCAGGGCGGCCCCGCGCCAAAGGTGTCCCAGCCCGTGCCAGTTTGCGAATGGCATGGGCTGCGAGCGCCAGCAGGATCAGTGCGCCCGCAAGTCCGCCGCTGGTCCACAGGGTTAGGCGCGTTGAGCCGCTGAACCAGGACGCAATCGCGATCAGGGACGCCAATCCAATCCCGCTTGCCACGACGTAAATTGCGCGTGGGATGGGACGAGCCGCACTCAGCGCATCGCGAAACAGGGTTGCGGCGCGCACATCTTCGGTTCTGGCCAGCGGCCAGAGCGTGAAAAGAAATGCTGTCAGCAGGCCATAAAGCGCAGCCTCTATCAGCGGTTGCGGATACAGAGAAAACACTGCTGGAACGGGCAACTGGTATTCCAGCAGCGGTGCCAGCAAAAGCGGTGCCATCCCGCCCAGTACCAGCCCAATTACAATGCCAGTCAGGGACAGCACCCCGATCTGAATCATGTAAGTTTGAAAAATGGTGGAGCGATCCGCCCCCAATGTCCGCAATGTCGCAATGGTTTCCGTTTTCTGACTCAGATAGGCTCGCACGGCGGCGGACACACCGATGCCACCGACGGCAAGCCCCGACAATCCGACAAGGACCAGAAAGGCACTCAGGCGGTTGACGAATTCCGATATGCCCGGCGCGCCGTTGCGCGCATCGCTCCAGCGCATCCCCGAGCCTTCAAGCGCCGCGCTGGCTCTTGCGGACACCTCCGACAGGTTCGCGTCTTGGGGCAAGGTCAGCCGGTACCTGGTCGAAAAAAGCGTTCCGGGCTCCAGCAGGCCAGATGCCTGCAACGCTTCGGTACGCACCATTGTACGTGGCCCCAAGGCAAAACCAGCCGCGGCGCTGTCGGGTTCATTCCGAAGTGCGGCCATCAGAATGAACTCTTGCGTGCCAAGCGCGAAGTGATCACCGACCGACAAACCAAGCCGGTCTATCAGAACGGGTTCCATAATGGCACCGGGTAATCCGGACCTGCCATTCAGGGCGTCGTCCAGCGTGATGCCCGGCTCCAGTTTGACCGATCCGATGAGCGGGTAAGCCTTATCGACGGATTTGACCTGGGTCAGCGCACGTTCCGGCCCGGCGTCGCGGGGCACAACCGCCATCGAGCGGAAATCGACAATTTCTGACACCTGTTCGGATGACTGCTGCATCCAGAGGCGCTCGGCCTCAGTAGCAAAACGATAGGTGAACTCAAGCTCGGCATCGCCGCCCAGCAGGGATGCGCCTTCACGGGTCAGCCCGGTCTGAATCGCCTGACTCACCGATCCGACGGCTGCGATGGCTGCGACGCCCAAGGCCAGACAGGCCAGAAAGATGCGAAAGCCGCGCAGGCCCCCGCGCAGCTCTCGACGGGCCAGCCGCGCGGCCAGCCGAAGGCTCATTCTGCGGCCTCCTGCCGGGTCATTTCGGCAATCCTGCCGTCGCGCAGCCTGATCACCCGGTCACATCGTTCAGCCAGTGAACGGCTGTGCGTCACAAGAACCAGCGTCGCATCATATTTGCGCCGAAGCCCGAACAGCAAATCAACAATCGCGGCACCGTTTGTCTCGTCCAGATTCCCGGTTGGTTCGTCCGCCAGCAAGATCTTGGGGCGTGGTGCCGATGCACGCGCCAGGGCAACTCGTTGCTGCTCGCCGCCCGACAACTGCGCCGGGTAATGATCGCGACGATGGGATAACCCCACGGCATTCAGTTCAGTCTCGGCACGGTCGAACGCATCTTTGTGCCCCGCCAGTTCCAGCGGTGTCGCCACGTTCTCCAACGCGGTCATCGTTGGGATCAGGTGGAAATTCTGAAACACGACGCCCATGTTGTCGCGCCGAAACCGCGCCAGGGCGTCCTCGTCCATGCTTGTCAAATTCTGATCCAAGGCCAAGATTTGACCACTTGTTGCCTGTTCCAACCCACCCATCAGCATCAACAGCGACGATTTTCCCGACCCCGATGGCCCGATCAGCCCCAGCGTTTCCCCCCTGTTCACGGTCAACGTGATGTCATGCAAAATATCGACCCGCCCGGCATTGCCATCCAGCGATAAAGCGGCATTCTGAAGAGCGAGAACAGCAGGCGTCATGGGTCTTCCCGATAAAGGAGCGGTTTTTGGGATATGGAGTGATCACCGTATTGCGCAAGGTTTTGATGGCAAGTCCATTTGTGTTCTGCGGTTTTGCGGCCACAGCCGATCAGGTGGTGATCGCAGCCCTTGGGGACTCGCTGACGCAAGGCTACGGGCTGGTGGAGGAGAACGGGTTTGTTCCCCAGCTTGACCGTTGGTTGCAGGCGAAGGGCGAAGATGTTCGCGTTATCAACGCAGGCGTTTCGGGCGATACAACGGCGGGTGGCGCTGCGCGGGTAGAATGGACCCTGACACCCGATGTGGACGGACTGATCGTTGCCTTAGGCGGGAATGACGTGTTGCGCGGGATCGATCCTGCAGTTTCGCAAGCCAATCTGCGCAAGATACTTCAGGTTGCACGCGATACAAAGGTTCCTGTCTTGTTGATCGGAATGCAGGCGCCGGGCAACTACGGCGCTGAATACAAGCAGGCGTTCGATGGCATTTACCCTGCACTGGCGCAGGAGTTTGAAGTTCTGTTTTTCAGCAGTTTCTTTGAAGGGCTTGCAGCGGAGGGTGACCCCGCAGCCGTATCGCAATTCATGCAATCGGACGGCATTCATCCAAATGCGGCCGGGGTGGCGAAGATCGTCGAAGCGCTGGGCCCCTCTGTGTTGCAACTTGTGACGCAGGCGGGCAGGGAAGGTTAGCCATTCCCGCGATAGCGATCAGACGACCGTGACAACCGTTCCGATAGGGACCCGGTTATACAGATCGATGACATGTTCATTCAGCATCCGAATACACCCGTTTGACACCGCCCTGCCTATGGTTTGTGGCTGGGTCGTGCCATGGATTCGGAAATAGGTATCGACACCGTTCTGGAACAAATACATCGCACGCGCGCCGAGGGGGTTATCCCCACCTCCCGGCTGGACATAGTCATTGTCCTTGAATTTTGCATAGGCCACCGGATCGCGCTGGATCATCTCTTGGGTCGGGCGCCAGGTCGGCCATTCCTTTTTCACATCGATAGTAGCGGTGCCGGTGAATTCCAGACCTGCCTTGCCGACACCGCAGCCATAGCGGATCGCTTTGCGTGGTTCGGTGACATAGTAAAGATAGAATGAACGGGGGGCGACCAGCAGCTGCCCGGGCAGGAACTGCTTTTTGATGCGCACGAATTGCGGTGTCGGATCATACTCGACCGCTTTCTTGGCGCTGGCGATGCCCGGCAGCAGCGTGGCCGCTGTTCCGGCCAGAAAAACTCGGCGTGTAAACATCGAAACCCTCATCAATTGACCAATGAAACCCAAGATCCAGTTTCATCATGATATGTTATTTGGTCAATTCTGGGGCAAGCATCACGCATCCGTGATGTGATCAATCGGCCACCTGAAACGGCAGCAGTTGAACAAAAGGGTGAGGAATTTCCCTCACCCTTTCAAGAGCTTATGCAAGCTGGATGTTGTCGGCGCTCTCGCGGCCGTCACGACCCGAACGCAGTTCGTACGTGACTTTCTGGTTGTCGGCCAGACCGGTCAGGCCCGAGCGTTCGACGGACGAGATGTGGACGAAGATGTCCTTGCCGCCATCTTCGGGCGCAATAAAGCCGTAGCCTTTAGTGGTGTTGAACCATTTTACGGTGCCTGCTGGCATTTCCGTGTCTCCTGTTTGGTGCTGCCCACGGAGTTGCGGCAGCCTGGCGTCGTATGTCTGTATCGATAGACTGAGCGCCGTAGAAGGAGACAGTAGGTCGAAATAGAAAAACGTTAGCACCCTGCATATGGCATTGAGGTAAGCCTGTGGCAAGAGTGGTTTGTACGGATTGTACTAGTGCCAGAGGGCAGATAGCTTGATTTGTACAAGAATCCGCTGATGGGTTTCAGGCTGATTTTGGCGATGTTTGACAGCATTCTGGGTGCTCTGGTCACCCTGTCTGTTGACGCGCGCGACGGCAGTGAAAAACCCGGATCCACACTTTCCCGGTCGGCCATGCCGAGCGGTCGCCACGTGCCACGCCTGCGCGGGAGGGTGACACTTTTTCGTCGCAGGCACGTGTTCAGGACCAGTGTCATTCTGACCGGTTCAGCGTGGGTTCCCCTCACAACTGACGGTTTTTATTCATAAATCGCTATGTTTGAAAAATTTGCGATCTGGTGCTATACTGCGTGGCAGCTGTGGGGGCGGATATGAAAGCTGTTTATACGATAACCTTGTTGTGCTGGGCAGGAGCCGCGCAGGCCCTGACTGTTCCATATGGGACAGAGGGTTTTATGCCGACCGCGCGTGAAGGCGGGCTCAAACTCTACAACATGTTCGAATTTGAACACGAGCTGAAGGCTCCGGTCTTCGCGAAAGAGAACCCGCGCCGTAATGAAAGACGTCGTCGTCTTGTCGAGCTTGGTGGACCCAAGCATTTGCCCGAGATACTGACTGAACGGACAGAGGTCGTGGAGGAATCCGGGCCTGAGTTCTGCGAGCTGTGGTGCAATGAGCCCGGGTCCGAAGAAACGCCGGTGGACGTGAACGTCTCGGCCGTGCCGCTTCCGGCCAGTTGGCTGCTGCTGCTTGGTGCGCTGACGGGGCTGTTCGGTGTCGGACGGCTGCGTGGCAACCGGTTCGGGTAAGCGCCGCGTCTGCAACCATCCTTGAATGCTGTGATATGGGACACCGGGGGTCGGTGGAGCATGCGACCTGCGGCAGTTGCCTGCAAAGGCGCGTGTTAACCACTTGGTAGTCATACCTGCGCCACCTTGCGCGCATGAGTGATTATCGCCGCGTCCGCATTCCCGGTGCCAGATATTTCTTCACGGTGTCGCTGGCCGACCGGTCATCGGACCTGTTGATCCGCGTGGCCGTACATCTGCGCGCGGTATTTGCCGAAACGCAGCGGGAGCGCCCGTGCTGGTGTGATGCGTTTGTGGTGTTGCCCGATCATCTGCACGCGGTGTGGACCTTGCCGCCGGGCGATGCGGATTATTACACGCGGCGGGGAGCGATCAAGGCGCGGTTCACCATGGGCGTGAACAAGGCAAACCGTAGGCCGGGCTTCAGCCCGGCACCCGAGCTCACGCATCTACCTGTTGTGACCTCTGGCAGATATGCCGGGCTGAAGCCCGGCCTGCGGGCAAGGGGTGATGGGTGCAAGCACCCATCCTACGCTTGATCCAAAGTGCGTTCTGGTTTGACTCTGAGAAACCCTTCCAAAGGCTTGCCTTCCAGTTGCCTGACCAACTTCCGTTTTCTGACACTCCTCAATCTAGTTCCAGTTTGTCTCGGCACGCTGTTTTCATTGACCACCCACCGTCGAATGGTTCACCTTCGAAACGAATTGCGGTACCCGCCCAGTCTATGTTGATTCCACCGAACTCAGCTTTGGCGCAATGGTTTGCTGTTAGTATATTCGCGAGCAAGTGAACCACTGGCTCTGGAAGCTCTTCTACCCCAATGGTTAATGAGAAAATTTGTTTAGACGGAGGCGAGCCGAAGATTGCACCAAAGCGCTTCCCGAGTACGTCACCCCAATACAAATTCGGATCGTCCCCGTCGAGCTCGCTGTTATTAATAGTCAGGGATTCGAACACCGCAGTCGCGTCGACTTGCCCGTCGGGAAGTGCTGGAACGAGAATTGTTTCGGCCTGTCCCGACGATCCAAGAATGGCTGAGATGAACACTGTCGCAATTATCTTTGAGAACAAAGAAAAACTCCTGATTTTGCGTTTCTTTCGCCTGTGGGTGTTTCGAGTGGTGCCGGGCTGAAGCCCGGCCTACCAGTTGGCGTGAAGGGAGCGAGCACTCAACTTACGCTTGCTAAGCTTGTTTGGATTTGTCGGTTCTCAGTAAAGTTTGGTCTCCCCAATAGGTAACCTTGGCTACTGAGCCTACTTCCAATTCGAACCAGCAGTCGGTGTATTCCGCGCCAGGAACGCTGAACGCACATCCATGCAACTGCAGCAATTCTCCATTTGTTTTGACAATTTCCACGATCCAATCTTCGGTTCGGCTGTCATCCGCGAAAAGCAGCTTGTTGGGCGAGAGAGGTCGAAGTGTCAACGAATAGTCGTATTCGCCTATGACGAAATCAATCGTTCTCTCGCCGTCCAGAAAGGGGACGTCTTCAGGTATTCTTTCCCAAGTTATTGACAAAGTTTACCGCGCAAACTTCTTATGCTTCAACCGCTTAGGCTCCAGCGCGTCTGGTCCCAACCGCCGCTTCTTATCCTCTTCGTAATCCTCGAAGTTACCCTCGAACCATTCCACATGGGCATCGCCCTCGAAGGCCAGAATATGCGTGCAAATCCGGTCGAGGAAGAAGCGGTCGTGTGAGATGACGACGGCGCAGCCAGCGAAATCGACCAGCGCGTCCTCCAGCGCACGCAGGGTTTCGACGTCGAGGTCGTTGGTGGGTTCGTCCAGCAGCAGGACGTTGCCGCCCTCTTTCAGCAGGCGGGCCATGTGGACGCGGTTGCGCTCACCGCCGGATAGCAGCGAGACCTTTTTCTGCTGGTCGCCGCCCTTGAAGTTGAAGGACGAGCAATAGGCGCGGGAATTGACCTGCGCGTCACCCAGCTGAATGATCTCGGCACCGCCGGTGATCGCCTCCCACACGGTGTCGTTGTCTTTCAGGTCGTCGCGGGACTGGTCGACATAAGACAGCTCGACCGTGTCGCCCAACGTGATGGTGCCGCTGTCGGGCTGTTCCTGACCGGTGAGCATCTTGAAGAGCGTCGATTTACCGGCACCGTTGGGGCCGATGACGCCGACGATGCCGCCGGGGGGCAGGGCGAAATCCAGCCCTTCGATCAGTTGCTTGTCGCCCATGTGCTTCGACAGGCCCTCGACCTCGATCACCTTGCCGCCGAGGCGCTGGCCGTTGGGGATGACGATCTGGGCGCGGGTCAGCTTTTCGCGTTCGGACTGTTCGGCCAGCTCGTTATAGGCGTTGATTCGGGCCTTGGATTTGGCCTGACGGGCCTTCTGGCCCTGACGCATCCATTCCAGTTCGCGTTGCAGGGTCTTCTGCTTGGATTTGTCCTCGCGGGCTTCCTGCTCCAGCCGTTTGGCTTTTTGTTCCAGCCATGCGGAGTAGTTGCCCTCGTAAGGGATGCCGCGGCCACGATCGAGTTCGAGGATCCAGCCGGTGATGTCATCGAGGAAATAACGGTCGTGGGTGACGATCAGGATGGTGCCCTTGTAGTCGATCAGGTGCTGTTGCAACCAGGCGATGGTCTCGGCGTCGAGGTGGTTGGTCGGTTCGTCGAGCAGCAGCATGTCGGGCGCTTCGAGCAGCAGCTTGCAGAGCGCCACGCGGCGTTTTTCACCGCCCGAAAGGTTGGCAATGTTGGCGTCGTCCGGCGGGCAGCGCAGTGCCTCCATCGACACGTCGATCTGGCTGTCGAGGTCCCAGAGGTTCTCGGCGTCGATCGCGTCCTGCAGGGTGGTCATTTCCTCCATCAACTCGTCCGAGTAATTCTCGGCGATCTCCATGGCAATCTCGTTGAAGCGGTCGACCTTGGCCTTTTTAGCAGCCACGCCCAGCATGACGTTTTCACGGACCGACAGGGATTCATCCAGCTGCGGTTCCTGCGGCAGGTAACCGACCTTGGCACCTTGGGCGGCCCAGGCCTCACCGGTGAAGTCGGTGTCGAGCCCGGCCATGATCTTCATCAGCGTCGATTTACCCGCGCCGTTGACGCCGACAACACCGATTTTCACGCCGGGCAGAAAGCTGAGGTGGATGTTTTCAAAGCACTTCTTGCCACCGGGATAGGTCTTGGAGACACCCTGCATGTGGTAGACATATTGATAGGCGGCCATATCGCGTCCTCTGGGTCGGGGAAATTGAGTTGGAACGCTGGATATCCGAGCGGGGCGGGCGGGGCAAGCTGGTGGTTTTGTGAATTTCGTCCCGTATCTGCATGGGCTAGGTTTGCCGGGCTGTATGAGGGGCATGAAGTGGTGGAACTGGCGGAACTTATATCAGGCTGGGCGAGGCCTGGACGGGTGGAGTGGATTGGCGTCCGGCCCGAGCGGCGGGTTGGGGTGGAGGTGGTGAGGGAGGCGGTGGTCTCGGCCGATGGGCTGGAAGGCGACCGGGGCCGTGCGGGCAAGCGGGCGGTTTCTCTGATCCAGCAGGAGCATTTGGCGGCGATTGGGTCCCATTTGGGGCGGGGGCCGGTTGCGCCCGAAATCCTGCGGCGCAATCTGGTGGTTTCGGGGATCAACCTTGCCGCGCTCAAGGGGCGTGAGGTGCAGGTGGGCGAGGCCGTTTTGCGCTTTACCGTGATCTGTGCACCGTGCAGCCGGATGGAAGAGGCGCTGGGCAAGGGCGGCTATTCTGCCGTGCGGGGGCATGGGGGATGGTGTGCCGAAGTTGTCAGGCCGGGGCGGGTTGCGCTGGGTGACGCCGTGCAACCGATTGATTGACAACGCGGCCCGGTTCTGAACATCAGCAGGTTATGGAGCGGTACGACATCCCATACGCGCGGCCCGGGCAGGTCGTTGGGCTGTTCGGCGGGTCATTCGATCCGCCGCATCGGGGCCATGTGCATGTAACGCGTGAGGCGATGAAGGCCTTTGGTCTGGATCGGGTGTGGTGGCTGGTGTCACCCGGCAATCCGTTGAAAGAGCGGGGGCCTGCGCCGATCGCGCGGCGGATGGCGGCGGCGCGGCAGGTGATGCAGCATCCGAAGGTGGATGTGACGGATATCGAGGCGCTGGTCGGCACGCGGGCGACGGCGGACACTCTGACAGCGCTCAGGCGGCTTTACCCGCAGGTGCGGTTTGTCTGGCTGATGGGCGCGGATAATCTGGCGCAGTTTCATCGCTGGAAAGACTGGCGGCTGATCATGGACACTGTGCCGGTGGGCGTGGTGGCGCGGCCGGGCGAGCGGATCTCGGCCCGGATGTCGCCTGCGGCGCGGGTTTATGCGAAGTACCGGATCGACGGGCAGGCGCGGCACCTTCTGGGGCAGGCACAGGCCCCGGCGTGGTGTTTCGTGAACGTGCCGATGATCGATGTCAGTTCGACCGAACTCCGGACGCGCGGCGAATGGGGCGCAGAAGTGTTGCCGGAATAGCCCCAACGGGCGCATAATCTAACACAGTGGTTGTGTGCTTTTGATCTGTGGGATTTTAATTCGGCTATGGCTGGTCGTTTTTCACGTCGATTGTTTCTGGGGGGATTGGGGGCGTCCTTGATCCCGGCAGCGGGCCTTGCGCAGGCGCCGCTTGTATCGCTGAGGCCGCAGGCGCGCGGGGTCATATTAAGCGGTGCCGAGCGGTTGGTGGCTGCAGCAGGCCTGAAAGGCGAAGTTGTGTTTGCGGTTGCGGATGTGGCGACCGGGGCGCAGCTGGAAGTGTTTGGTGAGGGCGCAAGTCTGCCCCCGGCCAGCGTTGGAAAGGCAATGACCGCGCTTTATGCGCTGGATGTTCTGGGGCCGGAACACCGGTTCGAGACTCGGCTGGTGGCGGATGGCCGGGTCGAGAAGGGCGTTCTGCACGGCGATTTGATTCTGGTTGGGGGCGGCGACCCGCTGCTGGATACGGATGCGCTGGCCGCGATGGCGGCCAATTTGCGCGAGGCCGGGATTATCGAAGTGCGCGGCGCGTTCAGGGTTTACGACGGGGCGTTGCCTTATGTGTTCAGCATCGATCCCGAGCAGCCGGATCACGTGGGCTATAGCCCGGCCGTCAGCGGCATTTCCCTGAACTTCAATCGCGTCCATTTCGAATGGAAACGCGCAGGGAGTGGCTATGACATAACCATGGATGCCCGCAGTGAGCGTTATGTGCCTGCAGTGGATGTCTCGGCCATGCGGGTCGAGGATCGCAGCCTGCCGATCTATACCTATCAGGCAAGCGCGCGGCAGGATCGTTGGACCGTGGCCAAGGGCGCGCTGGGCAATGGCGGGGCCCGCTGGTTGCCGGTGCGCAAGCCCGCTTTGTACGCGGGCGATGTGTTTCGCACCTTGGCGCGGTCGAACGGGATCGTTTTGAAGCGTGTTCAGGTGACACGCCAGAGCGTACGGGGTGTCGATCTTGTGGTGCATCGCAGCGACAGTTTGGACCATGTCCTGCGCGGGATGCTGAAATACTCGACCAACCTGACGGCCGAGATGGTTGGGCTGGCCGCGACCAGGGCGCGCGGTGTTGACCCGCACACCCTGGCGGAATCAGCAGCCGAGATGAACCGGTGGGCCGCCAGTCGTTTCGGCGTGACCGGGATCGCCATGGTCGATCATTCGGGACTGAGCGATGCCTCGCGCATGGTACCGGCGGATTTGGTTGCGGCCCTTGTTGCAACACAGAAGTCGGGGATGTTGCGGCCCTTGATGAAACCTTTTGCACTGACCGACCGGAACGGGCGGCCCGTCAAGAACCACCCGATCAAGGTTGATGCCAAGACAGGGACATTGAACTTTGTATCCGGGTTGGGCGGTTTCCTGACGACTGCGGACGGGGTTGATCTGGCATTCGCGATATTCACCGCTGACGTGGATCATCGCGCCACGATCCCACGCGCGCAGCGTGAGCGCCCGGACGGCGCACGCAGCTGGAACAGCAGATCGCGGAAATTGCAGCGCGCTTTGCTGGAGCGCTGGGGGTCACTTTATGGAAGCTGAAACCTGAAACGCGCCTGAAGCGGGCGTCAGACGGTATGACGCGCCCTGGCCCCGCGCTCGATCGCGGCCGCGTGCAGGCGGTCGATGTTCAGCTCGTACCGGATTTCTTCCAGCAGGCGCAGTTCGGATTCGGCCAGCGTTCCGTCAGCGGCAGCGACGTCACAGGCCAGAGCATAGGCCGTTTCGTTCAGGCGTTCGGGCAGGTTGTCCCGGATCAGGCCAAACAGCGCATCCAGCCCGTCTTCCTGTTCGAACAGGTCAAACACGATCTGCGACACGTGGCGCATCCGGTCGATGTCGTACCCGGCGAAGACCGGCAACATGTTCACGGCGACCTCGATCTTGACCAGCTCGGCAGTTCGGATGTTTTCGTCGGAGGCCGAGATCGCAACCATGATCGCCACAAGGCAATCCTGTGGGGACATCGGGTGGGGAACTTGCTCGGTCATTCGGTGCATCCTGCTTGGGGTTCGTCAATGGCGCAGGATAGAAGGGGGGCAGGGCAGGTTCAACATCTTGTTTTGCCCCAACTGTGCGGCAGGTTGAACCGGTCAGGTGTTCATAATCGCCATACCGCTGAGCAAAAGGCCCGCCCCGATCCAATAGCGCAGCCCCAGCGTTTCCCCGAAGAACAGCCACGAGGCGAGGGGGACCAAGACAAAGCTGAGGGCCATGAACGGATAGGCCTGCGACAGCGGCACATGCCTGAGGACGTAAATCCAGAGTATCGTTGCAGTGCCGTAAATCGCCAGCGCGACGAGCAAGAAAGGGTCGAGCAGGGTATGCAACAGCCCCATCGCACCGGTCGCGGTGCGACCCTCGATCCGCCCGCCAGCGAGTTTGAACAATACCTGTCCGACCGAAATCATGACAGGTGTCAGAAGCAGCCCGGTCCAGACCAGTGCTGTGGGTGCGGTTGCGCTCATGCAGCCTGATCCTTGAGGGGCTTTCCGGTGGATTCCTCGGCCGGTCGATCCTCGCAGTAATAGATGTCACGCCCGATATCCTCGCAGGTGTGAAGGCTGGGGCTGGGATGCACGGCGCGCAGAAAGCTGTGGGTGTAGGGAAAGAAATTGAAATGCGGGTTGAAGCTGTAGCGATATTCCCGTTCGCGCGGGACCACGATGATAACCCGCTTGCGCGCGACCCGGCGCAATTCAGCGATGGCACGGCGGTAATCCAGCAGATGTTCGATCACATGGGTGCAGATGACCGTGTCGAAACTGTTATCCTCAAAAGGCAGGTCTTCGATCCGGGCGGCAACATATCTGATGTTTTCGATGGCTTCAGCGTCATCGATAACGAAATCGACACCGGTCATGGCCGTGATGTCCAGGCGCAGGGCGCGGATGCGTTGCAGCAGAGCCCCGGTGCCGCAGCCGACGTCGCAGATGCTGTTGCCAACAATGTCGCTGGCGATCCGGTCAATGCAGGCGTCGGAATTGTCAGTACCATCATGCACGCGCGGGTGTTCCCGGTAGAGCGTTTCGTATTCTTCGTCCGTCAGAAAAGGCGCGCGTTCGCGGAACGCTGCCAGCCGGGTAATGTGTTCCCCCCAGACACGGCGCGCAAGCCAGTGAAAAGCGGCGCTGTCGCGAAGGATCGGCGGGACGATATCCTCGAGCACAAAGCGGATTAGGTTGCTGGTTTCGCGTCGCATCTAGTTTCCTTTGGTCCCGGGGAGGTTTCCCGGCGTCTTTCTATCGTAGCACCGCAGTGCAAACACGTGAAATATCCGGGTCAGGTCAAAGCCTGTCGCCCGTGTCTTTTATGTTTCGCGCGCCAAACCCATCTTATGAGTGTGGCTGGAGTAAGGCTTGCGGATGGAAAAACCGGTACGGGATTGCGGACGCTCCTGGCGTGGATCAGAGGCTGAGGGCGGGCAGTACAGTCATTTAGCGGCAAAACCCCGTGACAAGGCGGTTTTCCACGGGTTCCGGGCAGTTAAAACACGGGTGCTTTATTGACTCATGCTGCACTGGCACAATAGGAGGAGCCGGTCGGGTTGCGTGGTGCAGCCGCGACCGTTTCCCCAATGGAGCACATTGAAATGTCTGAACTGCGCGAAACCGCGATGTCGTCCAAGGCCTGGCCCTTTGAAGAGGCGCGCCGGTTGCTTAAACGCTATCAGAAAGGTGCTCCGGAAAAGGGGTATGTGCTGTTTGAAACCGGATACGGCCCGTCGGGCCTGCCGCATATCGGCACGTTCGGCGAGGTGGCGCGGACCACGATGGTCAAGCGCGCCTTTGAAGCGCTGTCGGATATCCCGACCAAGCTGATCTGTTTTTCGGACGATCTGGACGGGATGCGCAAGGTTCCCAGCAACGTGCCGAACCCCGAGGCGCTGGAAGAGCATTTGCAGCGCCCGCTGACCTCGGTTCCTGATCCGTTTGGCGAATTTGACAGCTTTGGCGAACACAACAACGCGATGTTGCGCCGGTTCCTTGATACCTTCGGGTTCGAATACGAGTTCTACTCGGCACGCGACTTTTATCGCTCGGGCCAGTTCGACGAGATTCTGAAGCGTGCGGTTGAACGCTACGACGACGTGATGGCCATCATGTTGAAAAGCCTGCGGGAAGAACGCCAGCAGACCTATTCGATCTTCCTGCCGATCCACCCGGAAACCGGGCGGGTTCTGTATGTGCCGATGAAAAAGGTCTGCGCCGAAACCTATACCGTTACCTTCGATGATGAAGACGGCAAGGAATGGACCGTTCCCGTGACCGGTGGCAACGTGAAGCTGCAATGGAAGCCGGATTTCGGGGCGCGCTGGGCGGCACTGGGCGTTGATTTCGAGATGTACGGCAAGGAACACGCGACCAACGAAAAGATCTATGACGGGATCTGCCGGGCCTTGGGTGGCCGCGCGCCCGAGCATTTCAGCTATGAGCTGTTTCTGGACGAGAACGGACAGAAGATTTCGAAATCGTCGGGCAATGGTGTGTCGATTGACGAATGGCTGACCTATGCGCCGACCGAGTCGCTGGCTTATTTCATGTACCAAAAGCCCAAGACGGCCAAGCGGATGCATTTCGACGTGATCCCGAAAGCCTATGATGAGTATCATCAGCAGCTGCGCGCCTATCCGGGGCAGGACCTGAAGGCACAGTTGAACAACCCGGTCTGGCATATTCACGGCGGCGACGTCCCTGAATCGACCCTGATCGTTCCCTTTGCGATGCTGCTGAATCTGGCATCGGTTTCCGGTGCCGAAGACAAGGAGGCGCTGTGGGGCTTTATTCGCCGCTATGCGCCCGAGGCAACGGCAGAGAGCCATCCCGATCTGGACAAGGCTGCTGGTTTCGCCGTGCGGTACTTCAACGATTTCGTCAAGCCGACGCGCAAGCATCGCGCGCCGACGGATCAGGAGCGCGAGGCGCTGGAAGCTCTGAAAGCGGCGCTTGAGGCGTATGATGGCCCGACCGAGGATGAAGCGTTGCAATCGGTGGTCTATGCCATCGGCCGCGAGCGGTTTGATCCAATGAAAGGATGGTTCTCGGCGCTTTATGAGGTGCTGCTGGGGGCCTCGCAAGGGCCGCGCTTCGGGGGTTTTATCGCGCTTTACGGCGTGCCCGAGACCATCGCGCTGATCGACAAGGCACTGGCCGGAGAGCTGGTCTGATTTGACCTGAACCGGCATGGGGCTATCCTTGGCACAGGAGGTGGCCCCATGCGTCGATTATTGCTTGCATTATCCCTGAGCGCCGGGCTGGCGTCGGGCGCGTTTGCGCAGAGTGCCGAGATCGAGGCCAATATCGCGGCGCAGATACAGGCCTTCCGGGCGGATGACTTTGCGACCGCCTTCACCTTTGCCAGCCCCAGCATCCAGCGTCTGTTTCGAAACCCCGACAATTTCGGCGCGATGGTGCGCAATGGCTATCCCATGGTCTGGCGTCCTGCCGATGTGCGTTTTCTGGAACTGCGCGAGGTTGATGGCGCGCTGTGGCAGAAGGTGATGATTACGGACGGTAACGGGCGGGTGCATCTTCTGGACTATCAGATGATCCCGCTGACGGAAGGCTGGAAGATCAACGGGGTGCAACTGTTGGGTGCCGCTGACCCTGCGGCCTGAGGCAACACCACCGTCACGGTGATATGAGCCGTGATTAATTCCTTTTCGATATCCAGACTGTCGCGTTCGGGGCGGACCTGAACACGGGGTTTGGACGCGTCGCCGGATTTGCGCGACGCGATTGGGAAAGGGTTTTCAATGAACAAGGCAATCACCGACGGCATCGTGTTCATGCCGCCTCAATTCGCGAATGGTCTGACGGTTTGGTCTGCAGGGGACGGAACACCCGGATCGCCCACATATGGCGGGTCCGGCACGGGCGTATTTGTTCCGGCGGATGCGGATTTTGCCGGTTGTCTTGAAATCCTGAAGGTCAACACAACGCAGCAATTGCGTTACATGGGGCAGACGCCGATTCTGCCCGGTTGCTATTTGCAGATCAAAGCCCGGGTCAAGGCGATCAGTGGCCCGTTGCCGTCGGTGCGTATTGCAGCCTGGGCCGGTGGCGCGGGTGATGTGCACGTAGCCGGTGTTGTGGAGCAAGGGCCGGCCACCCAGCTGTCGGGCTATGGCACGATTCACGAGATCACCGCGATTGTCGGCACCGGCCAGCGCCCGGGCGTGGACATGCCCTGGGGGCTGGCCGCCCTTTACGGGCATTTCGGCCTGGATATCGAAGGGGCCAACGGCGCGCTGGTGCGCGTCGATGATCTTGAGATCACCGATGTCACCGGGTTCTTTCTGCGCGAGATGATCAGCCTGGTCGACGTACGCGACTTTGGTGCGGTTGGTGACGGTGTGACGGATGACTCGGTTGCGTTTGAGGCGGCGGATCAGGCCGCCGGTGGCCGCCGGGTCTTTGTTCCGCAAGGCACCTATCACCTTGCGGAGAACACCAGCATCGATGCGGAGATTGAATTCGAAGGCACCGTCACCATGCCGGATGACAAGATGCTGTTGCTGACCAAGGATTTCCATCTGCCCGCATATATCGAGGCGTTCGGAGATGAGGAGCTGGCCTTCAAGAAGGCGTTTCAGGCGCTGCTGAACAATTCGGACCACGATTCGCTGGATCTGGGCGGGCGCAAGATTTCCGTTTCCGCGCCGATCGACATGGCCGCTGCGGTTCCCAACAAGCAAAGCGGCTTTTCCACGCGGCGCGTGATCCGCAACGGGCAGTTCGATGTCAAAAGCGGAACCGCCTGGGACACAGAAACCTTCACCTCTGTCGCCACCTATGACCCCCTGGACAAGACACGTCTGACCAATGTCGCCAATGTGGCCAATATTCCCGTGGGATCGCTGGTTGAGGGCAGTGGTGTCGGGCGTGAGGTTTACGTGCGCTCGAAGAACATAGGCGCCGGTGAGATGACCCTGAGCGCGCCCATCTATGACGCCGCCGGTACCCAGACCTTTACCTTTCAGTCGTTCAAATACCTGCTGGATTTCAGCGGTTTCGATACGTTGCGGAAGTTCGGCATGGAGCAGATCGAGTTTCAGTGCAACAGCCGGTGCAGCGGCATTCGTCTGGCGGCCTCGGGCAGTACGTTTTCGTTGAAAGACTGTTTTATCAGTCGCCCGAAGGATCGGGGCCTGACCTCGACCGCGACGGGGTGCAAGGGACTGCTGATCGACAATTGCCAGTTCCTGTCCTCAGAAGAGGCGCTCGACGTGACGGACCGGAACTCCATCGGGCTGAACACCAACTCGAACGATGTGAAGCTGCGTCACAATCAGGCGGTGCGGTTCAAGCATTTTGCCGTTCTGGGCGGTGGCACCAATTTGGTTCTGGGCAACCATTTCTTTCAGGGCGACGGCATCCCGCAGGGGGTCCGTACCGCAGGGCTGATCATGATCGGCACCTACAACACCTCGACCATTGCCGAGAACTATGTCGACAACTGCTTTATCGAATGGACCAATGAACGGGATGCGGCGCCCACCTATACCAGCGGGTTTTCGTTCAGTTCGATGAGCATCACGGACAATATCTTTTTCTCGAGCGATGCACCGGCCTGGTTCAGCTATATCATCATCCGCCCCTATGGTGCTGGCCATTACCTGAATGGCGTGACGGTGACCGGCAACAAGTTCCGCGCCACCAGCGGTTCGATCGATCGGGCGGAACGGGTCGATACATCTTTTGCCGATCTGGACAATAACAGGCATTCGAACGTGACCTACGAGAACAATACCTATCACGGGATTGCCAAGAGATCATCGAACCCGCTGCGCGTCCGCAGCCAGCAGAACTCGGTCGCGAATGTCTGGTCTGTTTCGGCAAACGGGGAATTGCCATTTGGCGGCAAGGCGCGCGGCTGCGATGGGGTCACTGCCATCGGGTCGCTGACCGGGGTGTTCAACAACCTTGTCTATTCGGCCCCTCATGTTTTGACCGAACAAGGGATCAGTGGCGACAGTCTTATTCTGCGCTGGCCGGATCACCTGAAAGGCGAAGTCTCGGTCACGATGCGCATGGAGCGTTGAAGCAGCGGCTGGCCGCCCATTTCGGGTGGCCAGCCGCCTGACAAACGGGCGCAGAAAAGCGCGGATTGGCGCAGCGGCAAGGAAATAGGCGACGTTTTAATCTGATGTGCTAGGCTTGGGGAAAGAAATGGAGAATCCCGATGCCGAAAATCGCCAAAAACGCCAATGTTCAGACAGTTATCACCACGTTTGAAATGACGCCCGGCACCTGTCAGGACCTTTTGGAGGCGCTGACCGACGCCTATTCCGAGTTCATCTCGAAGCAGCCCGGCTTTGTTTCTGCCGGGCTTCATGTGAATGATGCGCAAACCCGGATTGCCAACTATTCGCAATGGCAACGCCGCGAGGATTTCCTGGCCATGCTGCGGACCGCCGAGATGCGCGACCGCAACCGCAAGATCAACGAGCTGTGCAAGAGCTTTGAGCCGGTCATGTATGACGTTGCAGAGACATTTGGCTCTACCTGACCTGAATCAAAGCCTGCCGTACATGTCTGTTTCAAAGTAAGCCTGCAAAACGGAGGCGCATGCTATGTATCACAACATTCTCGTTCCGATCTCTTTCGATGCTGAAAGAGACACGTCCGGGCCGTTGAAACTGGCCCGGGTTCTGGCCACGCCGGACGCGCAGGTCACATTGCTGCATGTGGTTGAGCATATTCCAAATTATGCAATCTCGTACATGCCGTCCGAATATCTGACCGAGGCCCGAAAGGCGATTCAGTCAGAGCTTGATACGCTGGCGTCGCAATTGCCGAATGCCACGGGCGTCGTGATCGAAGGGCATTCCGGCCGGACCATTCTGGACTGGGCCGAGGCGCATCACCCGGACCTGATCATCGTGGCCTCGCACCGGCCGGGGATGCAGGATCTGCTGCTGGGATCCACCGCGTCCCATATTGTGCGCCACGCCCCTTGCGCGGTGCATGTGGTCCGGTGACGGTCGGACATCACTGACAGTAAGCCGCGTTGTGCCTGTGCGGGCGGCGGTTTCGGGCCGGGCCAGATTTTTTGAACCCGGTGGAACTGTGTTGCCTCGGCTTTGCCACATATTGCCCTTATGGGTCTGGGCATGTTGTTCAAGAAACCAACGCAGGAAGCACCTGACCTGAACCCGCGCTCGGCCAAACGACACCAGCGCGCCGAGGCGGCGCGGCGGCAGGCGCTGTCCCCGCTGAGGATACTGGTCATGGTTCTGCTGCTGCCGCTGACGACCGCGCTGATTGCCACGGGCGTCTTTCTGCGCACCTCGGGCTATGAGCGGGACGAGGCGGTGATCCACCTGATCGCGCTGGCGGGATGTGATGCGACACAGGCCATGGGGATCGGTCCATTCCGCGCTGGGCAGCCGGGATATCATGAGCGCAACGACCCGGATGGTGACGGGGTGGCCTGCGGGTATGCCGAGCTGGAGCTGCCGCGCGCGACCACCGTGCAGGCGCAAGACCAGCTGAAGCCGCGCGAACGGTCGGTGGGAAGCGCCAAGTTCGTGCGCCCCTGAATTCGGGGGAAGGGTTTAGCCTTTCATCGCCTGTAGCAGTTCCAACAACCCTTTGCGGTCGTCGTCACTGGCATAATCGCCGGTGGCCAGCCGTTCGGCGATTCGCAGGCGCAGGCGTTCCTGTTGGGTGCGGACCTCTTCCCCGGCGGTTTCGGCCAGCGTCTTCATGATCACCGCCACGGCCTGTTGGCGCTTGGTGGTGGGGTTGGCGATATAATCGACAAGGCTCTGCTGGCCGGAATCGAGGATGTTTTCGGCCAGATCGCGCAGTTGGTCACCATTGGGCAGCAGCGGGGCGGGGGCCTGTTCGGGGGGCAGGATTTCCGGCAGGTTGCGTGGAACCTCGGCCAGAGCGTTCGCGCCATCGACAAAGGCTTCGGTGATCATCCGCGTGATCTTGATCGCGCGCGGGTCCTTGAACAGGGCCGAGGCGATGGCCACGCCGTAATCGGTATAGACCCACGGATTGACCCGCCGCCCGCCGCGGCCTTTGGGTTTTGAGATCACATTCTGTGATTGCAAATCGGCAACCTCGGCATCGGTCAGCTGAAAGCGGTAGCCTTCGAACAGGTCGGTGTTTCGCGAGACGGCCTGATTGAAGGCGCTGACGGATTTTCCGTAGAACTGCGCCAGATCCTCGGCCAGCACCACACGGGTGCCGCGCACCCTGTGAATGGCGTTTTGCACCTCATGCGCGCTGGGCAGGTTTTTCGGGTTCGTCATGGCAGCCGTTTGGAATCACAATTTGTGATTTCAAACGTGGAGGAGGGTGGGGCGGGGTGCAAGGGTGGAGTGTGGGGATCTCCTTGCCCAAAACCTGATAAACCGCGTGCTCAGCCGGGCGTATTGCGCAGATAGGCAAAGCGATAGGCAAGCGCGACGCCGCCCGCGCCGCCGACAATATTACCGATCGTGACCCAGAAGAGGTTGCCCATGGCCGCGCCCAAACCGAAATCGGCGCCGGCAAGCGCGCCCTGCGGCAGCAGGTACATATTGGCGACCGAATGTTCGAGCCCCAAGAGGACAAACGCCGCAATGGGCCAGAGTACTGCCATGATCTTGCCCGCCACCGATCTGGCCGCAAAGCTCAGCCAGACGGCAAGGCAGACCAACGCGTTGCACAGAACGCCGCGCGCAAAGGCTTGGGTGGCCGAGAGGTCGGCCTTGCCATTTGCGATTGCTGATGCGGTGGCCCCCATGGGCCCGTCCAGCAAGCCGGTTGCAGCGAAGGCCAGAGCCAGCGCGATGGCCCCGACCAAATTCCCAAGGTACACGAGGCCCCAGTTGCGCAGCAGGGCGCGCGGCGAGATTTTCCGATCCACCGCCGCGATGGTCATCAGGGCGTTTCCGGTGAACAGCTCGGCCCCGCCGACGACCACAAGGATCAGGCCCAGCGAGAACACGACGCCACCCAGAAACCGGGCCGGTCCAAACCCCGGGTCAACGCCGGTCATGACCATGGTGAAGGCGGCCCCGCCGAAGCCGATGAACACGCCCGCGAGTATCGCCAGAGTCAGCGTCTGGCCGACCGTGAGATGTGCCTTGGCAACGCCAGCGGTTTCAACCAGTTCAGCGATCTGGGCGGGTTTGTAGGCGTCTATGCCGGTTGGGTTCTGTGTTTGCATGGGACCCACTTTGCCGACGCATTCGCGTTCCGACATTGATTGGGATCAAGCACCCATCGGTGCAAAAACAACCGCACTGGGGGTGAGGCTGCAACCCTGAAGGGACAGCCGCCCGGATGCAGTGCGGTGTATGGTTGAAAATCGGCGCAAATCGCCGGTATCAATGCGAGATTTCGGACCGTCGTGCTAGGGTACGCGCGGCGGGGCCGTTCCGGCCGTGATACATGGCAATTTTGCCAGACGACGGAGGAAAGTGATGTTTGCACGAATTACCCAATACAAAATGAAGCCCGGTACGCGCGAGGCGGCAACGGCGAAGATGAATGAATTGAAATCCGACATCATGGGTATGCCCGGCATGCACAGTTTTACCAATGTGATGAACGAGGATGGTTCAGGCTATGTGATCTCGGTGGTCGAAAGCGAGGCGACCTCGAACGCAAACGCGCCCAAAGTGGCAGAGCTGTGGGGCCATTTCGCTGAATTCATGGAAGGCCCGCCGACGCCGGTTGGGTACGACGTGATTGCCCATTGGGATAAGGGGTAACAGTTAGGGCGGGGGCTACCCGCCCATTTTCTTACTCAGCCTTTAGTGTGAGGGATGGGGTTTCACCCCATCACGCGAACTGCGCCTCGGAGTGATGAATTAGAGACCCCATCATTATAACTGCTAAACACACTCATCCTACCGCATTAACCTGTCAGAGCACGAAGGTCTGCCGCTAAGGTTTGTGCCTCCGAAACCAAGGAGTTTAGCGATTCGAGTTCTTTTTCATACAATGCTATTAGTTCCTGCACTGATAGGTTTTTGAGGAACAGCTCGCTACCTAAATCACTAAATCCCGCCTCTGTAGCTGCCAAATTGACATAGAAAACAACGACGCGTTTTGCGTGTTCGCCAAGAATGCCAATGTCCGCTTGGTGGAGGCGATAGATGCTATTCAATTCGCCAGGACCATGTTCATTCGCTCGGTTATCAAGGCGTATAAAGTCTAGTTCTTTTTGAGGTTCAGGCTCTGTCAGACCGATGATGTGTTGGATTGCTTGTCCCCTCCAATCTCTTCTTTTTTCAATCTCAACAATCGCTTCCAGTTCACTTGCTATTGCAGCGGCGACTCTGGAAACATTGCGGGCTTGGATATCGGATGTCCGAGACTTGGAGAATTTGTGGGAGAGCCAGCTACCTATCGCTGTTCCTAGCAACCCACCGCCAAATCCCATCAGAGCAACAATAAGTTCAATCGACATAAAAGATGCTACCTCTTCCTCCGCTTCACATTCCCACCCCTTTGCCCCGGCCGTCCAGCCGTTGAGCGTCCGCGCGTTTTCACGGCGTCTTCCGAGGCTTTCTCGACCGCCCATTGGCGGGCCATGGGGTCGTCGGCGATGGCCAGGTCGACCGCTTCCAGACGTTTGATTTCATCCCGGATGTTGGCGGCCTCTTCGAATTCCAGATTCTCGGCGGCTTTGCGCATCTGGTCGCGCAGCCCGTTCAGGTGCGCCTCGAGGTTGGCGCCGTGCATCGGTTTGTCGATGGTGGCGGTGACGCGGTTCATGTCCACGTCGCCCTCATAAAGCCCGGCCAGAACATCCTCGACATTCTTTTTCACGGTCGCGGGCGTGATACCGTGTTCCTCGTTATAGGCCATCTGCTTGGCGCGGCGGCGGTCGGTTTCGGCCAGCGCGCGTTCCATCGAACCGGTGATCTTGTCGGCATACATGATCACCCGGCCCTCGGCGTTGCGCGCGGCGCGGCCGATGGTCTGGACCAGCGAGGTCTCGGACCGCAGAAAGCCTTCCTTGTCGGCGTCCAGAATGGCGACCAGCCCGCATTCGGGAATGTCGAGCCCTTCACGCAGCAGGTTGATGCCGACCAGCACGTCGAAGGCGCCCAGACGCAGGTCGCGCAGAATCTCGATGCGTTCCAGCGTGTCGATATCGGAATGCATGTAGCGGACCTTGATACCCTGTTCGTGCAGGTATTCGGTCAGATCTTCGGCCATGCGTTTGGTCAGCGTCGTGACCAATGTGCGATAGCCATCGGCGGCGACCTTGCGCACCTCGTCCAGCAGGTCGTCGACCTGCATCGACACGGGGCGGATTTCGACCTGCGGGTCCAGCAGGCCGGTGGGGCGGATCACCTGTTCGGTGAAGACACCGCCGGTCTGGTCCAGCTCCCACGCGGCGGGGGTGGCCGAGACGAAGACGGATTGCGGGCGCATGGCATCCCATTCCTCGAACTTCAAAGGCCGGTTGTCCATGCAGGACGGCAGGCGGAACCCGTGTTCGGCCAGCGTGAACTTGCGCCGATAGTCGCCCCGGTACATGCCGCCGATCTGCGGTACGCTGACATGGGATTCGTCGGCAAAGACGATGGCGTTGTCGGGGATGAATTCGAACAGGGTCGGGGGCGGCTCGCCCGGTGCGCGGCCGGTCAGATAGCGCGAATAGTTCTCGATCCCGTTGCAGACGCCGGTGGCCTCGAGCATTTCCAGATCGAAATTGGTGCGCTGTTCCAGCCGCTGCGCCTCGAGCAGTTTGCCTTCGCCGACCAGCTGGTCGAGGCGCATCCGCAGTTCTTTTTTGATTCCGATGATCGCCTGCTGCATCGTCGGTTTCGGCGTCACATAGTGGGAATTCGCATAGACCCGGATATGGTCCATCGTGTCGGTCTTTTCGCCGGTCAGCGGGTCGAATTCGGTGACCTGTTCCAGTTCCTCGCCGAAGAAGGACAGTTTCCAGGCGCGGTCTTCAAGGTGGGCGGGCCAGATTTCCAGACTGTCGCCCCGCACCCGGAACGAGCCGCGCTGAAACCCCTGATCGTTGCGGCGGTATTGCTGGGCCACCAGATCGGCCATCACCTGCCGCTGGTCGTATTCGTGACCGACCTTCAGATCCTGCGTCATCGCCCCGTAGGTTTCGACCGAACCGATACCGTAGATGCACGACACCGAGGCGACGATGATCACGTCATCGCGTTCCAGCAGCGCCCGCGTGGCCGAGTGGCGCATCCGGTCGATCTGTTCGTTGATCTGCGATTCTTTCTCGATGTAGGTGTCAGAGCGCGGCACATAAGCTTCGGGTTGGTAATAGTCGTAGTAGGACACGAAATATTCCACCGAGTTTTCGGGGAAGAAGCCCTTGAATTCACCGTATAGCTGCGCGGCGAGCGTTTTGTTGGGGGCCAGGATGATGGCGGGGCGCTGGGTTTCCTCGATCACCTTGGCCATGGTGAAGGTCTTGCCCGTTCCGGTCGCGCCCAGCAGCACCTGATCGCGTTCCCCGTCCAGCACGCCGCCCGCCAATTCCTTGATCGCCGTGGGCTGATCGCCCGCCGGATTGAATTCGGTATGCATCACGAATTGCCTGCCGCCTTCCAGTTTCAGGCGGGCGCGCACGTCTTCGGCGGTCAATTGGGTCTTGTCGGAATGGGCGTATGGCATAGGCAGGCTCCGGGCGTCAGGCCCTTACATTTGTTCTTATTTTGTCCAACTGCAAGGGCCGATCCGAATTCATTGCGCGCAATGCGGTCTGAGACTGTGCGGGGGTGAGATGGTGTAATGTTCTTGCGTTTGTTTGGCGCGATCCTATCCCAGCCTGATGACAGTTTCTGGCATGAGCTCGCGGGCGAGGGCCGCGACAATTGCAATCTTGCCCCCGGGCGCGCTCTGACGCATAAACGGGCTCAGCCAAGTGAGTACGGAGAGGCGACATGCGCGCACGGATTTACCAGCCCGCAAGAAATGCGATGACCTCGGGGATGGCCAAGACCCGCAAATGGGTTCTGGAATACGCCCCGGCCTCGGCGCGCGAGGTTGATCCGCTGATGGGCTGGACGTCGTCCAGCGACACGCAGGCTCAGGTGCGCCTGAAGTTCGACACGAGGGAAGAGGCGCTGGATTATGCCAAGGCCCACGGTATCGATGCTGAGGTCAGCGAGCCGCACAAGCGCAAACCCAATCTGCGTGCGCGGGGCTATGGCGAGAATTTCGCAACCGACCGGCGTGCCCCCTGGACGCACTGAATGATCGAAATCCGCGAGGCTGACCCGACATCGGACGTATTACGCCCGATTGTCGAGGCGCATTTTGCCCATGGCGAAACTGCGGGACCTGCGGAAAGCAACCACACGATGGACGCCGAAGCATTGGCTGGCCCGGGGGTGCGATTCTGGGCCATTTTTGACGGACAGCAGCCATTGGGATGCGGTGCGCTGAAAGCGCTGCCCGATGGAACCGCCGAAGTGAAATCGGTGCATATTCTGGCGCAGGCAAGAGGGCGCGGGCTGGCGCACGTGCTGATGACGCATCTGGCTGAACAGGCTGGCGCAGAGGGGTGCGAGGCTTTGGTTCTTGAGACCGGGGCGAGCCATCTTCGCGAATATGATGCCGCCCGCAAGCTGTATGAGTCGCTGGGCTATTCCTATTGCGGGCCAATCTTTGGGTATGTTGACGATCCCAACAGCGCATTCATGCGCTTGCCTCTTGAACCCCGCGGGTAAAAACCGCAAGAAGGGCGCAGCGGTCCCTTAGCTCAACTGGATAGAGCAGCTGACTTCTAATCAGCAGGTTGAGGGTTCGAGTCCTTCAGGGATCGCCATTGTCAAACCAGATCAATACCGGACATGCGCCTGCTTTGGTCGGCGCGATGTGATCTTGTGGCTGTTTGGTGTGGTATGAGGGGCTGGACGAGGGGGTCATGCCAGCCCCTCTAAGGGGTCACAGAGTGGTAGTATGTGTTCCTTAAGTACAATCTAACGTGATTCACCGGGCGGCGATATTGGGGGATTCCCGTAGGCTGGCATTTGCGCGGAAAATGCGTGTCGGGCGGGGTAATCCTGTTGAGATCAGACCGGGTTCTTGCGCGGTATTCGCGTTGAGGCTGCGGGAGCCGCTGGCAAAACCGGGGGCGATGCAAAAAATATATTGCAACCGGTTGCAAAGAAAATCATTGTTACGCACAACAACAAGATTCGGGAGAGCTGCATGTTGAGGGTCGGATTGCTGGGTGCCGGGCGTATTGGGCGTGTTCATGCGCAGGCCATATCTTCCCATCCGGGGAGCAGGTTGTGTGCCGTATCCGATGCGCTGCCCGAAGCGGCAGCCAGCCTGGCGCGTGAATATGGGGCCGAGGCACGCAGTTCAGAAGAAATAATCGCTGATCCCGAGATTGACGCGGTTCTGATTGCAACGCCGACGGATACGCATTCCGACCTGATCGAGGCGGCCACGGGCGCTGGCAAAGCCGTTCTGTGCGAAAAGCCCGTCGATCTGAGCCTTCAGAGGGCGCAAGACTGTCTGACAGCCGTCGCGGGGCGCGGCAAACCTGTCATGATCGGGTTTAACCGGCGGTTCGATCCTAATTTTGCAGCTTTGAAGGCCGGTTTGGACGCAGGTGAAATCGGCAAGGCCGAACTGTTGTCGATCACGTCATTTGACCCGGCACCGCCTCCGGTCAGCTATGTAAAAGTGTCCGGAGGACTGTTTCGGGACATGATGATCCACGATTTTGACATGGCGAACTTTCTGATGGGGGATGTGCCTCAGACCGTCACGGCGGTGGGATCGTCGCTTGTGGATGCGGAGATCGGCGCGGCAGGCGATGTGGATACGGCTGTGGTCACAATGACTTACGCAGACGGCCGGATTGCGGTCATCAAGAACTCGCGCCGGGCGGCCTATGGCTATGATCAGCGGGTCGAGGTGCTGGGTTCGGAAGGGTTGTTGCAGGCGCATAACATGCTGGAAAACACCGTCGTGAAATCGACGGCAGATGGCGTTGTGGGCGCAAAGCCGACTTATTTCTTTCTGGAACGCTACATGCCGGCCTATCGCGTGGAATGGGCCGCATTTGTTGATGCCGTCAGCGGCGGTTCCAACGTTCCCGTCACGTTGCAGGATGGTGTGGCGGCGCTGGCGATGGCCGAGGCCGCGACCCTGTCAGCGCAGACGGGAAAGCCCGTCCGGATGGAGGAAATTTTGAAACCGGTTGCAAAATGACCAAAATTCTTCAAACTAACGACAGCTCGGCCCTGCGCCGCAGCCACTGAGATTCGGCACAGCCGGATGATTGGGGCCGGTACCCCAACAGAAGATCAGACTGAACCAATGGGAGGAAACTGAAATGAAGAAATTCGTTAAAGGTGCACTTGCCGCGGGGGCACTGGCCCTGGCTACACCCGCTCTTGCGCAGGACATCGTGGTCGTATCGCATGGCCAGGCCAATGACGCATTCTGGAACGTCGTGAAGAACGGTGTTGAACAGGCTGGCAAGGATGTCGGTGTGAATGTGGAATACCGCGCACCGGAAACCTTCGACATGGTGGCCATGTCGCAGCTGATCGACGCTGCGGTGAACCAGGAACCTGATGGCCTGATCGTTTCGATCCCGGATGCGGATGCGCTTGGCCCGTCAATCGAACGTGCCGTTGCCGCAGGCATCCCGGTGATCTCGATCAACTCGGGGTCGGATGTGTCGAAACAGCTGGGTGCGTTGCTGCACGTGGGTCAGGACGAGTTTGACGCCGGGAAAGCTGCGGGTGAACAACTGGCTTCGATGGGGGGCAAAACCGCGATCTGTGTGAACCACGAAGTGGGCAACGTTGCGCTGGACCTGCGTTGCGCAGGTTTCGCGGAAGGCTTTGGCGGTAATGTCGAAGTTCTGCCGACCTCGAACGATCCGTCGGAAATCGAGTCGAAGGTCTCGGCTGCTCTTGCTGCTAACGAAGCCGTCGATACGGTTATGGCGCTGGGTGCAAGCTCGGCCGGTGAGCCGACTGTTGCCGCTGTCAAAGCGTCGGGCCGTGATGTGAACGTTGCATCCTTCGACCTGTCGGCCAACTTCCTGCAATCGATTGCGGATGGCGACGCGGCCTTTGCCATTGACCAGCAGCAGTATCTGCAAGGGTACCTGTCGGTGAACTTCATGGGCCTGCACGCCAAATACGGCCTGATGCCCGGTGGCAACGTTCCTTCGGGTCCGAACCTGATCACTCAGGACAAGGCCGCGCAGGTGATCGAGCTGTCCGCGCAGGGCATCCGCTGATCCATACCGCAACCTGAACTAAACGGGGCGGCGCGGTGGCGCCGCTCCCACCCAAGTGGGAGGAAACGATGAGTGACTCAGCGCAAATCGCCGGGGACGAAAGGGTCAAGAAAGAACCTTTCATGACCAAGCTCATGAAACGGCCCGAACTCGGTGCGATGGCCGGTGTCGTTCTGGTGGTCATCTTCTTTGCCATCACAGCAGACGATTCGATGTTTACCCTGGCCGGGGTCATGAATTTCATGACACCTGCGGCACAGCTGGGCATTCTAGCAATCGGTGCGGCCCTTCTGATGATCGGTGGTGAGTTTGATCTGTCCATCGGATCGATGGTGGCGTTTGCGGGCCTGTTCTTCGGCGTCTGCGTGGTGACATGGCATCTGCCACTGATCATTGCGATCCCCATGACATTTGTATTCGCGGCATTCGTCGGAGCAGTGAACGGCAATATCGTCATAAGATCTGGCCTGCCGTCCTTTATCGTGACGCTGGCTTTCCTGTTCATTCTGCGTGGCTTGTCCCTTGTTGGCCTCAAAGCGGCGACCGGAGGGTCGACCCAGTTGCGCGGTGTGCGTGACGTGGTTGAAAACGACTGGCTGGCGCCGTTCTTTTCGGGCGAAGCCTTTGGCAGCCTGTTTGCCTGGCTGGCGGCCAATGGCATGATTGACACCTTCAAAAGCGGAGCACCCAAGGTGCCCGGCGTTCCGGTCGAAATCCTGTGGTTCATCGTGCTGGCATTGGCCGCCACCTATGTGTTGCTGCGAACCCCGGCGGGGAACTGGATTTTCGCGGCGGGCGGTGACAGCACTGCGGCATCGAATTCCGGTGTTCCCGTGAGCAAGATCAAGGTGTCTCTGTTCATGCTGACTGCCTGTTGCGCTGCACTGGTGGCCATCATTACGGTGATCGACGCGGGCTCGACCGACGCACGGCGTGGTTTCCAGAAAGAATTCGAGGCGATCATCGCTGCCGTGATCGGGGGCTGTCTGCTGACGGGCGGATATGGCTCGGCCATCGGGGCGTTCTTTGGTTCGATCATCTTTGGCATGGTTGTCATCGGACTGACCTATACGGATTTCGATCAGGACTGGTTCCAGGTGTTCCTGGGCGCAATGCTGCTGATTGCCGTTCTGTTCAACAACGCGATCCGCAAACGCGTAACCGGGGAGCGCTGATATGACCGAAGATACCAAGTTCCACCACGGCGATGCGGCGGGCGATCAGGCCCCCATCGTGGAAATGAAGGATATCGAGAAGCACTTTGGCAACATCATCGCATTGGCGGGCGTCAGTTTCGACGTCAAACCGGGTGAATGCCACTGCCTGCTGGGCGATAACGGCGCGGGCAAGTCGACCTTCATCAAGACCATGTCCGGGGTACATAAACCCACCAAGGGCGAGATCTTTTTCGAGGGCAAGCCGTTGCATTTTGACACTCCGCGGGATGCGATGGAGGCAGGCATTGCGACCGTGTTCCAGGATCTGGCGATGATCCCGCTGATGAGCGTCACGCGCAACTTTTTCATGGGGCGCGAGCCGACCAAGGGTAAGGGTCTGCTGAAACGGTTCGATGTTGAACACGCGAATGAGGTCTGCATGGAAGAGATGCGCAAGATGGGCATCAACCTGCGCGGGCCGGATCAGGCTGTTGGCACCTTGTCTGGGGGGGAACGGCAGACCGTTGCCATTGCCCGCGCCGTGTATTTTGGTGCCAAGATCCTGATCTTGGACGAGCCGACCTCGGCCCTTGGTGTGCGCCAGACTTCGAACGTTCTGGCCACCATCGACAAGGTGCGCAGTCAGGGCGTCGGCGTGGTTTTCATCAGCCACAACGTGCGTCACGCGCTGGCGGTGGGTGACAGGTTCACCGTTTTGAACCGGGGCAAGACGCTGGGCACAGCAACGCGTGGCGAGATCACGCCAGAGCAGTTGCAGGACCTGATGGCAGGCGGTCAGGAAATGGCCGAGCTAGAAGGATCGCTGGGCGGTACGGTTTAAAGTACAGAACTTGGATGCCCCAATGGGGCATCCATCGGGCGGTGGCACGTGACGCCACTCTGTTTTCAGGCTTTGATACAAAAGCTGGCACCTTCGCAAATGAGAAAACCCGCAGGCCGCCAAAGGCGGAGCTGAGTTGAAAGGGATCATGATGAGCAAGACAGTCCGACTGACCGCGGCGCAGGCTCTGGTGCGCTATCTGGGCGCGCAGATGAACGAGGCCGGAGAGCCCTTTATCGCAGGTGTCTGGGCGATCTTCGGCCATGGCAACGTGGCCGGTCTGGGCGAGGCGTTGCACGGTGTGAAAGACAGCCTGCCCACCTATCGCGGTCATAATGAGCAGACCATGGCACATTGCGCGATTGCCTATGCTAAGCAGTTGGGGCGCAGGCGGGCGATGGCGGTCACTTCGTCCATCGGGCCGGGGGCCACCAACATGGTCACCGCTGCGGCGCTGGCCCATGTGAACCGCCTGCCGGTTTTGTTGCTGCCCGGTGACGTGTTCGCCACGCGTGGTCCCGACCCGGTTTTGCAGCAACCCGAAGTGTTCTCGGACGGAACCATCAGCGCGAATGACTGTTTCAGACCGGTCAGCCGCTATTTCGACCGCATCACCCGGCCGGAGCACCTGTTGACGGCGCTGCCGCGCGCCTTCCGCACGATGACGGACCCGGCGGATTGCGGTCCGGTGACGCTGGCCTTTTGTCAGGATGTGCAGGCCGAGGCTTATGACTATCCCGAAAGCTTTTTTGAGCCGCGCGTCTGGTATCAGCGCCGAATTCGTCCGGATGAGGGTGAACTGACACGGGCCGTGGCCGCGATTAAGGCAGCCAAGCGCTCTGTAATCGTGGCCGGGGGCGGTGTGCATTATTCGGACGCGACCGCCGCTTTGCAGCGCTTTGCCGAGGCGCACAATGTGCCGGTGGCCGAGACGCAGGCAGGTAAATCCGCGCTGGCCTGGGATCATCCGCTGAACCTTGGTCCGATTGGCGTCACCGGCGGTGAGCCTGCCAACGATATCTGCGCCGAGGCGGATCTTGTGCTGGGCGTCGGCACCCGTTTTCAGGATTTCACCACCGGGTCTTGGGGATTGTTCGCGAACCCAGAGCGGGAATTGATCAGCCTGAACACCGCCGCCTATGACGCGGCAAAGCACGGCGCGATGCCGCTGCAGTCTGACGCCCGCGTTGGGCTGGGTGAACTGAGCGACGCGTTGGGCGGTTACCGCGCGCCTGATATGCCTGCAACGCTGAAGTCGGAATGGTTTGCCAAGGTCGACGCATTGACCGACGCGCCCGCAGACAGCAATGCGCTGCCCACGGATATGCAGGTAATTGGTGCCGTGCAGCGGGCGGCCAATGAAAACACCGTTGCCATGTGTGCCGCGGGCACGATGCCGGGTGAGTTGCACAAGCTGTGGAAGGCACCGCGCTCCGGTGCCTATCATATGGAATATGGCTTCAGCTGCATGGGGTATGAGATCGCCGGTGCGATGGGCATCAAGATGGCCCAGCCCGACCGCGACGTGATCTGCTTTACCGGCGACGGTACTTACATGATGGCGAACTCGGAAATGGCGACGGCGGCGATGATGGGGATTTCGTTCACCGTTGTGGTCACCGACAATCGCGGCTTTGGCTGCATCAACCGTTTGCAGATGGGAACCGGCGGGGCCGAGTTTAACAACCTGCTGGATCACGCAATCGGCGGCGAAAATTCGGTGATCGACTTTGCCAAACATGCCGAAGCAATGGGGGCGACCGCGCTCAAGGTCAGCTCGATCACCGAGCTTGAGGAGGCACTGGCCAAGCGAAGTGACATCAAAGGCCCCTATGTGGTGGTGATCGACACCGATCCCTACCCATCGACCGAATATGGCGGAACGTGGTGGGAAGTGGCGGTGCCCGAGGTCAGCATCCGTCCGGAAGTAAACGAAAAACGTGCGGCCTATGAGGTCGCCATCAAGGAAAGAAACACGAAATGAGCGTGAAGATCGGTATCTCTCCGATTGCCTGGCAGAATGACGATCTGCCGGACCTGACCGCAGCCTACACGATGGAGCAGGCGCTGAAAGAAGCGCGCGAGATCGGCTATACCGGTGTTGAACGGGGCCAGCGGATGCCCGGCGACACCGAAGGGTTGCGCGCCTATCTGGACGCAAACGACATCGCGCTGTGTGGCGGTTGGTGTTCGGGCAGTACTCTGGTCAATGACCTTGAGGCCGAGATCGCCATCGTGCGCGAGCAGGTGGAACAATTTGTTGCGCTGAACAGCCCCTGCATTGTTTACGCCGAGTGTTCAAATACCGTTCAGGGGCAGATCGGAACACCGGTCAATGACCGCCCGAAGCTGTCCAAAGACGAGGTTCTGGCCTATGCGGGCAAGCTGACCGAGCTTGCCAAATGGATGGCAGATCAGGGTATGCCGGTGGCCTATCACCATCATATGGGCACGATCATCGAAAGCGAAGAGGATGTGAACTGGCTGATGCAAGGTTCAGGCCCCGAGCTGAAGCTGTGTTTCGATACGGGTCACTTGCTGTTTGGCGGTGGCGACGTGATGGCCACGCTGAACCGTTGGGGCGACCGGGTGCATCACGTGCATTTCAAGGACATCCGCCCAGACATCGTGCAGGACACGCGCGAGAACAATCGCAGCTTTCTGGATGCCGTAATTGCCGGCGCATTCACCGTGCCGGGTGATGGCTGCATCGACTTTCAGGCCGTAGCCAACGCGTTGAAAGCAATGGATTACAGCGGCTGGATCGTGGTCGAGGCAGAGCAGGACCCCGCCAAGGCGCCGCCCTATGAGTACTCCAAATTGGGCTATGACCACATCGTCGAGGTTTGCGGCAAGGCAGGGTTGGAGATCACCGTTTAATCACCGCCCCTCGGGGCAACACCGAAGCCATGAAAGAGGAGTTTGTCATGGTACATCAAGACCTTGGATATGTCGGCTATTTTGACCGGGAATCCTGTGATCTGGATGAATTCAAGGTGTTGACTTCGCAAAACCTGACAACCGGTGCGGTTCCTCATGCCGCATCGGTGCAAAAGAACGTTCCGATCTATGATATGCACGCTCTGCGCCCGGCGCTGGAGAAGGCAGATCAAAGAAAAGCGCTGCTGGCGGAATGGGCAGGCGTGTTGGACAAATCTGCGGGTGTGATCGTTCTAAAAGGCGCATTTGCGGATACGTCCGTGATCGACCGGGCGACGGCTGTGTTCCAGCAGATCATCGTGGAAGAACGTCAGGGCGGGGCCGGAGAAGGCGACCACTTCGCGGCCTCGGGCGCGAATGACCGGATATGGAACGCATTGCAGAAACAGTGCTTGCGCGACCCCGAGGGCTTTGCACTCTATTTCGGGAATGTGGCCATTGCAGCGGCTTGCGAGGCGTGGCTGGGGCCGAACTATCAAATGACCGCGCAAATCAATCAGGTGCGCCCCGGCGGCAAGGCACAGCAGGCGCATCGGGATTACCATCTGGGCTTTCAAACCGCCGACAGCGCCGCCCGGTATCCGGCCCATGCCCATCTGGTGACGGCCTCGCTGACCTTGCAAGGCGCGGTTGCGCATTGTGACATGCCCGTGGAAAGCGGCCCAACCAAACTGTTGCCGTTTTCGCAGCTTTACGCGCCGGGATATCTGGCCTTTCACGATGCGGCACACCGGGCGTTTTTTGAAGAGAAATACATTCAGTTGCCCCTTGCGAAGGGGGATGCGGTGTTCTTCAACCCGGCGCTGTTCCACGCTGCCGGGGAAAACAGCAGTACGGATATTCAGCGGATGGCGAACCTGTTGCAGGTCTCATCCGCTTTTGGCCGCGCGATGGAGATGGTTGACCGGCAGTCCATGTCGCAGGCGGTGTTTCCGTCGCTGGTCGCCCTGAAACAACGCGGGGCGCTGAGTGCGGCAGAGCTGAATGCGGCGATTGCCGCAACGGCTGAGGGCTATCCGTTCCCGACAAATCTGGACACCGACCCGCCGATTGGTGGCAATGCGCCTGAAAGCCAGGCCGGCATATTGCACCGGGCCGTATCGGAAGGGTGGGCCGAGGCCCGACTGTCCGAGGCGCTTTCGGCCCTGCAAGCACGGCAAGCGGCCTGAGGGCGATACAGGCGGGCCGTTTAGGCCAGTCCAATAAGGAGAACAAGAATGGCAGATCTGCTGAAGAAGCCTATTGGAACCCGTGGCAAGGTACATGACATCACCCCGGACAGTGCCGGATGGCGATATGTGGGTTTTGGGCTCTATCATCTGCAAGCAGGCGACAGGGCGGCCGAGGCGACAGGAGACCGCGAAGTCATTCTGGTGATGGTCGAAGGAAAGGCGCGGATCACCGGGGCTGGGCAGGACTGGGGCGTGTTGGGCGGTCGGATGAACGTGTTCGAAAAGACACCGCCGCATAGCCTGTATCTGCCCAACGGAACCGAGTGGGAGGCTGTGGCGGAAACCGATTGTGTTGTGGCGGTCTGCTCGGCCCCGGGCAAGGGCGGCCACAAAGCGCGCCGGATTGGGCCGGATGGCATCACCCTGACCGAACGCGGCAAGGGCGTGAATACGCGATATATCAACAATATCGCGATGGAGAACGAGGATTATGCCGACAGTCTGCTGGTGACCGAGGTCTTTACGCCCAATGGGCACTGGTCCTCTTACCCCAGTCATCGACATGATGAGGATGATTTTCCCCGCATCACCTATCTGGAAGAGACGTATTATCACCGCCTCAACCCGGCCAACGGGTTCGGAATTCAGCGGGTCTATACCGATGATGGCCAGTTGGATGAGACGATGGCTGTCTCCGATGGCGATGTTGTGACTGTTCCGCGCGGCCATCACCCTTGCGGCGCGCCCTATGGGTTTGAGATGTATTACCTGAACGTCATGGCGGGCCCCCTGCGCAAATGGCGGTTTGCCCTGGCCCCTGAGGTCGAATGGATCATGGAGCGTGACGGATGAGCCAAGACTTCGCCAATTACCCTAGCCTTGCGGGCAAAACGGTTATCATCACGGGCGGGGCCGGGGGAATTGGTGCGGAAACCGTTCGCGCCTTTGCCGCGCAAGGGGCGAAGGTCGGGTTTCTGGATATCAATGCGGATGCGGGCCTTGCTCTGCTTGCGGAACTGGACGGTGAACACGCCTTTGCGCAATGTGACCTGCGCGATATCGAAGGGATGCGGGCCGCGCTGGAGCAACTGGTCGAGGAGTTGGGCGAGGCGGATGTGCTGGTCAACAACGCCGCCCAGGATGACCGTCACGACTGGCGCGAGGTGACGCCGGACTATTGGGATGAGCGGATGGCGACCAATATCCGCCATATGTTCTTTGCCATTCAGGCTGTGGCCCCGGGTATGATCGCCAAGGGCTCAGGTTCGATCATCAATATCGGATCGAATTCCTGGTGGGAGGCCGGGGCAGGTTTTCCGGCCTATGCCACCGCCAAATCGGCGGTGCATGGCCTGACCCGCACCATGGCGCGCGAATTGGGCGATCACCGCATTCGTGTGAACACGGTGGTGCCGGGCTGGATCATGACCGAGCGCCAGAAGAACCTCTGGGTTACGCCCGAAGCGCTGGCCAAACAGGTCGACCGCCAATGCCTGCCCGATCCGATTGAGCCTGTCTATGTCGCGCGCATGGTGCTGTTTCTGGCCTCGGATGACGCTGCCATGTGCAGCGCGGGCAACTTCATGGTCGAGGGGGGGTCGATCTGAGGACGAAAGCGCGCGTCAACGTTGCGGCGGCGCGCCAAAGGCACGGATGACCATGCGCGCGGCGGCTTCGACCGGATCGTGGGTTTCTTTCAGGATGGTCACGCGGTCAAACCGTTCGGGATCGCGATTGACAGCGTCTCGCAGGGCATTGCCGAAGGCCATGCGCAGCTCGGTCCCGATGTTGAACTTGCAGATTGAGGTTTCGCGGGCCAACTTCATACGCTGATCTACCGGCACACCCGATCCGCCATGAATGACCAGAGGCACTGTGGTCAAGGCGTCGATCTCGGCGATGCGGGCTTCGTCCAGACCGCCTTCCTTGTTTTGTTGCAGGTGGACGTTGCCGACCGATATCGCCATGGCATCCACACCGCTTTCACGTGCGAACTGGGCGGCTTCTGCCGGGTCGGTGCCGTTTGATCCTTCACCGCCCGAGTACCCGACAAAACCAATCTCGCCTTCGCAGGAAATCCCTGCCGCATGGGCCATCTCGGCAATTGCGGCGGTTTCATCGATGTTTTGCTGCAGGGGTTTGCGCGACCCGTCGAACATCAGGGACGTAAAACCGCTGTCGAGCGCGATCTTGCAGTCTTCGAACGTATAGCCGTGATCCAGATGCGCAACGACCGGAACCGAAGCGTTTTCGGCGAGATGCCGGAACATCTTGCCCAGTACAGGCAGCGGAGTGTGGTCGCGGCAGCTGGGTCCGGCTTGCAGGATCACGGGCGCATTCTCGGCCTCGGCCGCGGCCACATAGGCGCGCATATCTTCCCAGCCGAGTGTGACCAGCCCGCCTACGGCATAGCCCTGTTCATAAGCGGGTTGCAGGACGTCTTTCAGCGTGACGAGGGTCATTTGAATTTCGCAATCATGTCTTTGATGCCGGGAATGGTTTCGATCTGATAGGCATGTGTGGGCTGGAAATACTGCACCAGAGAACGCTGGGTCAGGCCGCCGAGAATGGTGAAATAATACATCTCGTACCCCGGCAAAACGCAGCAGGGGTGATAGCCCTTGTCGATGCAAACGGTCGATCCATCCACGATGTGATAGGCGTCACCCGGCTGGTTATCTTCGCGCTGCAACATCTGAAGGCCCGAGCCCCAGTTGGGCTTGAACCGGAAATTATAGGTCTCATCGTGGCGGGTTTCGTCCGGCAGGCGGTTGGTGTCATGCTTGTGGCTGGGAAAGCCCGACCAGCCGCCCTGACCGACGGTGAACAGCTCGCTCACCAATAGGCGGCCGACCTTGTCGTGGTGCTTTTGGCCAAGGATGTGTTTGATTTTGCGGTGAGTTTTGGTGTCGTCGCTGCCATATTGCACAAGGTCGTGTTCGCGCACATCGAACGGGTCCAGCACCTTGTCATATTTCGCACCGGCAATGAACACTTCGGTCGCGTCAGAAAGGCAGACCATCTGCACCTTTGCGCCGACGGGTACGTAGACGCCCTCGGGCTCGCCATCCCAGACATCTTCGCCCCGGTTGCCCAGCCTGGGGAAGGAAACGCCTTCGACATCCACATCGACGCTGCCGGTTGCAGGGACGATGCAGGTCTCGTAGCCCGGCACCCGGTATTCGAACGCCTCGCCTTTTTTCAGTTTGACGATGTTGAAATAGTTCAGCGGAACGGTCGGATCGCCGGCGTCAACGATGGGCTTGTTCTGATTGTCATGGGGCGCGATATGCATGGGATACTCCTATGTGGTCAGACCGGAGTGAGAGGCGAGGAACGCGTTCAGTTCGGGGGTCGTGGGCATAGCGGGGGCGCAGCCGGGTTTGGATACGACAATAGATGCGCAGGCGGAACCGCGCATCACCGAGTCTTTCAGCGAGTGCCCCGCCGCGATCGAAGCCAGAAGCCCTGCCATGAAACTGTCACCGGCCCCGACGGGCTTGATAGCGTCCACTGGGTAGATCCCGGTTTTGATTTCTTGCCCATCCGCCAGCGTCACGGCGCCTTTTTCGCCCATCTTGTAAATGACGACCCGGCCCGGTTTTTTGGCGAGGTCCTGTGCCTTGGCAAAGCCCTTTTCCAGACCTCCGGCCATGAAGCCGAACTCTTCATCATTGCCGACAATCAGGTCACTGGCTTCGCCCGCACGGGACAGAACGTCAGCGGCAATTTCCGGCGAAGGCCAGCTGTAGGGGCGGTAATCAACATCGAAAATGATCGGAAGACCAGCTTTGCGCGCATTTTCAAACCCTCGGAACGTGGCGCTGCGCGAGGGTTCGGATGCAAAGACGGTGCCAGCCGAAATCAAGGCCGAGAAGGATGAGTAATCAACCCTGTCCACATCCGCGTCAGTAACCTGAAAATCGACCGCTCCGTTGCGGTAGATGACATTCTGAAAGTTCTCGGTCCGGCTTTCATACAGGGCCAGAGAGGTGCGATACTCGCCCCCCAACACGCGGATATAAGAGGTATCTACCCCGTAATGTTGCAACCGGTTGAGGCAGAACCGACCAATTGCATCGTCCGAGATGGAGGTGATCAAGGATGCCTGGCTGCCCAGCTTGACCAGACCGGCACAGATATTCGCGGACGAGCCGCCAAGATCGGCATGGAACGTATCGGCCTCTTCGCTTTTGACACCGACCGGGCCTGCGTAAAGGTCCATACCCGCACGCCCCAGAACGGCAAAGCGGTTTCCTTTGATACCGTCTATCAAAGCGCTCACGTCATGTCCTCCGGCAAAGTGGGTGGGCAAAGTTTGGACCTTGCGTTGAATCGATTCACACGATACTGATTTTGCAACCGGTTGCAAACACAATGTGCGAGGCCATGGCAGATGCCTGAAATCGGAGTGGGAATCGTGGGTGGCGGTTATATGGGCAAGGCCCATTCCGTCGCGATGTCGGCCGTCGGAGCGGTGTTCAACACGGCGTTGCGCCCCCGGCTTGAGGTCATCTGCGCGTCGAGCCCGGACAGTGCCGAACGCTACCGGGCGGCCTATGGATTTCAGCGGGCAACCGATGACTGGCGCATGTTGGTTGAAGACCCCAAGGCCGAGGCAATCGTGATCGCCTCGCCTCAGTCAACACATCGTCAGATTGCCGAAGCGGCTTTTGCCTTGGGCAAACCGGTCTTGTGCGAGAAACCACTGGGCGCATCGCTTGAAGACAGTCGGGCGATGGTTGCCGCGGCTGAGGCTTCGGGGGCGGTGAACATGGTGGGGTTCAACTATATCCGCACACCCGCCAGCCAATATGCCCGCCAGTTGATTGCAGATGGCGCGATTGGTGACATCACGTGGTTCCGGGGCGAACATACCGAGGATTTCTATGCAGATCCGCAGGCCCCGGCCACCTGGCGCACCACCGGTATGGCCAACGGCACAACCGGCGATCTTGCCCCGCATATGGTCAACGGCGCATTGGCCTTGGTCGGGCCCATTGCGCAGGTGATGGCCGATGTTGAGACCGTTCACAAAACCCGCCCCGGTGGTGCGGTAACAAATGACGACCATGCCCAGATGATGTGCCGGTTCGAAAACGGGGTCATGGGAAGCCTGTATTTCAGCCGCGTCGCGACGGGGCGGAAAATGGGCTATGCCTATGAAATATCAGGTACAAAAGGCGCGCTCCGGTTCGATCAGGAGGACCAGAATGCGCTGTGGCTGTACAAGCGCGAAGGGCCCGAAGCCGCGCGCGGGTTCACCAAGATCCTGACTGGCCCCGCGCACCCGGATTATGAGCCCTTCTGTCAGGGTCCGGGTCACGGAACCGGCTATCAGGATCAGATCATCATCGAGGCCAAGGACTTTTTACAGGCCATCCATACCGGCGAGGCGATCTGGCCCACGTTCCGCGACGGGCATGAGGTCAACCGCGTGCTGGCCGCTGCGCTGGCCTCGTCCGATCAGCGGCAGTGGCAGGACATCAGCGATTTCTGATCGCTCTACATGACAATTCCAATGAGAGACAATGACCATGGCTAAGTTGAGATGGGGCATGATCGGGGGTGGTGAAGGCAGCCAGATTGGCCCCGCGCACCGCTTGGGGGCACAGGCTGACGGGCTGTTTGAATTTGCAGCTGGCGCGCTGGATCACCGGCCCGACGTGGGCCGCGAATACGCGCAGCGATTGGGT
Organism: Ruegeria sp. AF1; assembly: GCF_056542125.1. Classification (NCBI taxonomy): domain Bacteria; kingdom Pseudomonadati; phylum Pseudomonadota; class Alphaproteobacteria; order Rhodobacterales; family Roseobacteraceae; genus Ruegeria; species Ruegeria sp. AF1. Next base: position 19,925 of record NZ_JBQFZG010000003.1, on the reverse strand, counting down.
GTTGCTGCCGATCGTGCCTATGGCGACTGGCAAGAGATGCTGGCGGGCGAAAAAGACCGCGAGGATCGGATTGATCTGGTAACCATCGCGACGCCCAATTCGACCCATTTTGAGATTACCAAGGCCTATCTTGAGGCAGGCTTTAACGTGTTGTGCGAAAAGCCGATGACCATGACGGTTGAAGAGGGCGAAGAGATTGTGCGCGTGGCCGAAGCCTCGGGCAGGATCTGTGCAGTGAACTACTGTTATTCCGCCTATCCGATGGTGCGTCAGGCCCGTGCGATGGTGCGCGCAGGCGATATCGGCAAGGTGCGTCTGGTGGTGACCAATTTCAGCCACGGCCATCATGGCGACGCCACAGATGCGGATAACCCGCGCGTGCGCTGGCGCTATGACCCTGCGACGGCCGGGGTTTCAGGGCAGTTTGCCGATTGCGGCATCCATGCGTTGCACATGGCCAGTTTCATCTGTGACGATCAGGTGAAAACCCTGTCTGCCGACATGGCCTCGACCATCGTCAGCCGTGAGCTGGAAGATGATGCAATGATCAACTTCCGGATGGAGGGCGGCACGGTTGGACGCCTTTGGACGTCATCAGTGGCGATCGGGCGGCAGCATGGCTTTGACATTCAGGTCTTTGGCGAAACCGGTGGGCTGCGGTGGGCGTCCGAACAGCCCAATCAGTTGATCTATACTCCGGTCGGCGGGCGTACTCAGATCATCGAAAAGGGTGAGGGCGGTCTGCACGACGAGGTGCAACGCCTGTCGCGTGTCGCCATTGCGCACCCCGAGGGTTTTCCGCTGGCGGTCGCCAACATCTATTGCGATCTGGCGGATGCGATCCGTGGTGAAAGACGCGACGGTCTGCCCGGTGCGGCAGATGGGCTGCGGTCCATTGCGGCCGTCCACGCGGCTGTTGCGTCGGGCAAGGCCGATGGCGCATGGCAGGACGCGCGCCCGCCGATGTTTCGCTGATCAGGGGCGGGGCCGCAATGTGCCCCGTTCGATCACGCGGCAGGGGAAAATGCGGGCCTCGGGATAGCGCTGAGGCTCTTTCAGCATCTCAACGACCAGATCGACGGATGAAGTGATGATCTGTTTGATCGGCTGGTGGATCGTTGTCAAGTTAACGCTTTCCCAGCGCGACATCTCCATGTCGTTCAGACCGATGATTCCAATGTCCTGACCCGGTTTCAGCCCGTGATCGGCCAGTGCGGACAATGCGCCAACAGACAGGATGTCATCGCCGCAGAAATACGCCTCGGACGGGGTGTTGGCCAACAGGCGCAACATTTCGGCGCGGCCGGCCTCGAAGGAATAAGCCCCTGCGAAACAATGGCTTACTTCGATATCGGGGTGGTCTGCCAGTTCTTCCATGAACCCGCGATACCGGTCAAGTGCCGAGGTTGCATCTTCGGGCCCGCCCAGATAGCCGAGACGCTTGTATCCGCGCGCCAAAAGCTCGCGCGCGGCCATGCGCCCGCATTCGACGTTGTCGATTCCCACCACATGCACTTCGGGCGAGGTGGCCGAGCGGCCAAATGTATGCACCACCGGTACGCCCGCATCGTGGAACGCCTTGGCAAAGCTGGGCGGCAGCGTCGAAGACGCAACGATCGCCGCGTCAACCGAATACTGGCGCAGCATGCGGACCGAGTTTGCGGGCTCGGTCTCGTCCGTCAGGTTCACAATCAAAGGGCGTAGCCCGCGTTCCTGCAAGGCGCGGGTGAACTGATCGAACACCTCAAGAAAAATAGGGTTGTGAAAGTTGTTCGAAATCAACCCGATCAGTTTGGTGCGCCCGGTTGTCAGGGACGAGGCGAGGGCATTGGGGCTGTAGCCAAGCTCTCGCGCGGCCTTTTCAACTTTACTGCGTGTTTTTGCAGAGACCGAGGCGCCTTCGGTGAAGGTGCGCGACACCGCAGATCGCGATACGCCAGCCAAGGCGGCGACGTCTTTCAGGGTCACGCTCACGCAGTGCGGCTCCGGTCGTTGATGGTCAGAGATATCAAGGTGTTTTGCATCAGAGCTTCATTATGCACCATCGCAAAAGTCTTGCAACCGGTTGCAGGTCGCACTTGGCGGACGAGATCATCGACAGCCACCTATGTTTATGAGCGAATGGCGGGAAAGGAAAGACCGGTACGGGCGACAGTTTTCGCAAGAAACACCAAGGATCGAACGCTACCGGTTACACTCCTAAAATCTTAGCGAAAGGCAGGACATTCCTCCATCCAGCTTTGCGCAGTCGATGTTGTCGATTTCAACGACCTCATACCCTTCACGATCTAACATCTCAGCTGTGCGTGGGAAGCCAGCGGCCATCAGCACCAGATTGTTGAAGCGGATCGCATTGGCGGCAGCTTCCTCTCCGTCCGCAACATGCAGCACCCGGTAGCCCTCGAAACAGCCCGAGGCATCCAGCCGTCGGGTCGACAGTATTGTTTCGGCGTCCATCAGTGAACAATCTGTCTTGAAATGTAAGACGCCCTCGGGCGTGAACACCTCGCGCAGTTTGTGCCCCCACTCCGAGGTGATTTTCGCCAGCTCGGCGACACCTTCCGCGTCGGTACGGTCTGACCGGCCCACCAGAATTTCGCGACCGGTAACAAGGATATCTCCACCCTCGATATGGCCGGGGCCCTGGATTTCCAGAACCGTATCGTAGCAGCCGTGAAGGGTCGGTGCCATTTCAGCCACTTCACCCATCCGCGAAGGTGCGCCAGGTCGCATCAGTATCGCACCTTGCGGCAGGCAAAGGGCTGTATCCTCAACAAATTGTGCGTCGGGAAACGCGTTCAGGGGATCCAGTTCGATTACCTCGGCCCCGGTGCTTCTCAGTGCTGCCACATATGCCTTATGCGCCGCTGTCATCCCGTCGAAATCCGGGTTTCCGATATCTTCTGCACGCAACCCGCCTGCAATAGTCGGAGCCGGACGGCGGGTGATGGCGCGGGAAAACTCAAAGGTTGGGTCTGACATGTTTCAATCTTTCTGAGCTGCGAATTTCGGAGTGGTGACTTCGATCATTACCGGCCCGTTCTGGGCGGCAGTTTGGCGCAATGCCTGCGCGACAGCCTGCGGTTCAGCTGGAACCGAAGCGAATGGAATGCCGTATGACTTGGCCGTTGCTGAAAAATCGGGAGGCGAGGGATCACATCCTATGACTGTTACGCCCGCATCCTGCATTGACGTGGCGATTTCCTGGTATCCGTGATTGTTCCAGATCACGAAGGTGACCGGCAGGTCTTCGTCGACTGCGGCCAAAATTTCAGGCAGAGAAAACTGCGCGCCTCCATCGCCCGCGATGCATATCACACGTGCTGTGGGATCGGCGACCGAAGCGCCGATGGCTGCGGGGATTCCATAGCCCAGTGCGCCGTACCCAGTTGCCGCGTTAAACCAGCCTCCGGCCCGGTCGTGGTCGTAGAAAAGATTGCCGGCATAGATCGGTTGGGTGGAATCTCCGACCATTAGCGCGTTCGGGAGCGCAGAACGCATTGCGTTGAGGATTTCCACCTGTTTGCGATAGTCCGGACCAATCTCCGCCCAGGCGGCGTCACGTGTTTTGCCTGCACGTTCCGTACCGTCGCTTTGCTTTGGCTTGTGCGATAAAGCGTCAACCAGCGCTGATACAGCCAAGTTGACGTCACCTTGAATGATGAGCGCTGCCTCATGTCGCGTCAGTTGCTCGCTGCATCGATCAACCCGTATCAACCCTGACATTTCAGCAATTTGGCCGGTGGCATACATATCATAGTCGGTTGGCCCCAACTCAGTTCCCAGTGCAAGGATGCAATTGGCGCTTTCTATCAAGCCGCGTACCGCGTTCAGGCTGGGGCTGGCCGGAACGGTCAGTGGATGCCTGTGCATCAGGCCGCGCGCGTTGACGGTTTGCACCACGGGGGCATCCAGAGCTTCGGCCAGTGCCTGCAATCCAGCCTCTGCATGCTTTGCGCCGCCGCCCGCCAGAATGACAACGTTCTTCGCTTTGGCCAGTTGCTTTGCGGCTTGGGTGATTAAAGCCGGGTCAATCGGTGAGACCGAGACAGGCGGTTCGACCGGTGTTTCCTGATAATCTGAAGCTGCGATATCCAACGGAACTTCGATATGCACCGGTCCGGATCGACCGTTGGCGAGGGTGTGGAACACGCGGTCCAAGACCGGGTCCAGAGCGTTGGTGGCGGAAACTTGTTCGGACAGCAACGCAACGGTCCTGGCCAGTCCCAACTGGTCTGGCAATTCATGCAGATGCCCTAAACCCCTGCCAAGAGATGCGGTTTTGTTGACACCGGACACCACCAGCATCGGTATTGAATCCGCGCGGGCCTGCGCCATCGGCGTCAATGTATTGGTCAATCCAGGCCCGGTGATCACAAAGGCCACACCCGGTTTGCCTGACACGCGCGCATAGCCGTCGGCCATAAACCCTGCACCCTGTTCGTGTCTGGGTGTAACGTGACGAATGCCCGAGCCTGCAAGCCCGCGGTAAAGCTCGACCGTATGAACGCCCGGAATTCCGAACACGCAGGTCACATCCTTTTGGCGAAGCCTTGCAACCAATGCTTCGCCCACGGTCATTTCACTCATGCAACCTCGCGTGATTTTCTGTTGGCGTGATCGATGAGGCGGGACACCGCAGTGGCAAAGTCGGTGTCACTGATCGTCAGGGCCACTCGCACCCAGTCTTTCAAGCTGTCCCCAAAGGCGGATCCCGGCATGACAGCCACCCCGGTCTGCAACAAGTCCCAGGCATAGGCTTCGCCGTCCAGCCCGGTGGCGGAGACGTTGATCATCGCGAACATTCCCGCCTGAGGCCGGTGAACGGTCAGATCCGTTTCTGCTTCGAGGCGATCAGCCAAAAGCGTGGCGCGCGCTGAAAAACGGGCGGCCATGCCGGAGGCAACCTCGGACCCGTCGCGGATCGCCTTTTCAGTCATATCGGCGATAAAGGGCTGATTGCCGAAAAGCATGGTCTCGGAATAGGGCAGTAGCGCTTCGCAAAACGCGGCTGGCCCGACACACCAGCCACTGCGGAACCCCGGCGCGGCATGTGATTTCGAGATGGATGATACGCCTATGACACGATCCGCCAGTTCCGGGTCTGCCAGTGGCGACACAAATCTGGCCCCGTCAAAGATCAGTTCTTCATAGACCTCGTCCGAGATAATCCACAAATCATGCGCAATCGCGAGCTGTCCGATCTCGGTTAACTCCTCGGCGGTCAGGATCGCGCCCGTTGGGTTGTGTGGCGTTGTCAGAAGAATGGCGCGGCTGCGCGGTGTTACGCGTGCGGCGATATCTTTGGCCTGCATGCGAAACCCGTGTTCCGGGCGCAGAGGTACGGGCACCATTTCCGCCCCGGAAGCACGCACGACCCCTTCGTAGGTTGCATACATCGGATCACCGACCAGAACTTCGTCACCGGCCTCGGCAACGCCGGCCATGGCAGCGAACAGTGCGGTCTGCGTTCCGGGAAAGCACAGAAAATTCTCGGGCCCGAAAACACGTCCGCGGGAAGCCGAGTAACGGGCGGAAAGCGCGTCAAGCAAGCCAGCTTCGCCACGGCCATTGGAGTAGCCCGTTCGCTGGGCCCGCAGTGAGGTTACGGTGGCTTCGACCAGCGCGTCCGACACCGGCACGTCCGGTTCACCTATCGTCATTTCGACGATGTCCGCTCCGGCCTTGATAAGGTCGCGCGCTTTCAGATGTACGCCCCATTTGGCGCCACCCAAGCCCGCTAACCGTTCTGTCACAGATGTGGTCTTCATGGTTGTTCCACCTCTTTGATCAATGGGATACCGACGATAGCACTGACGGAATCTAATCCGATCTGCGCCAATTGACCTTCGGAAAATTCATCTGGAAGCGCACCGCCTTCCAGCCAAAGACCATCGATAACCGCGTTGCAGGCAATGGCCAGTTGCACGGCTTGCGGCGTGGTGACTGGACGTCCGGTTTCTTGCAATGCGGCGACGATCAGCTTTTCAAGCTGATCCCGGAAATAGTTATAGGTTTGCTGGTGGATGCGTTGCATTTTCGGATCACGCTGCACCTTGTTCAGGAAGCCGGCCCACAAGGCCACAGCGCTTGGATCAACGATTGGCGGTCGCAGCGACGCATCAACGAAGTTGGTCAACTGAGATACTGCGCTGCCTTTCCCTGACGACGCAGCTGTCTGATCGGTCAGCGTATTCATGTGATGTTCGTACGCAGCCTGAACCAGTTCCTCCTTGGATGAGAAATAGTGCCGGATCAGCCCTTGGGTCACGTTCGCGCGGGCCGCGATCTGACGCACAGTGGCACCCCGAACGCCCATCTCGGCAATCAGGTCCAAAGTCGCCAGGATCAGCGCCTCGCGCCGAAACTCGGCAGATTCACGTGTAAATTTACGGCTGTCGTCCTGCACGTCCGGGCCATCCATGGTACGGAATTATTATACACTTGCATAATTGCGAGATTCGAGGCTTACTGCAAGCTGAAATCAGAAGATTCTTGGATATGGACACAGCCAAAGCAGCAACACCCGCACGCGAAGCAACCACGTCTGAAGAGGCGATAAGGGTTGAGGACCTGCACAAGTCTTTCGGCACGCTGGAGGTTTTGAAAGGTGTCTCGCTGACAGCAAGCAAGGGCGATGTCGTTGCAATCATCGGGGGCTCAGGCTCGGGCAAATCCACGATGCTGCGCTGTATCAACTTTCTGGAAACACCAAGCTCGGGAAAGATCACGATCGGCGGTGAGCTGGTTGAAATGCATGCCGACGGCAGCCCCTCGAACCGCCGCCAGATTGAACGTATCCGTACACGGCTGGCGATGGTTTTCCAGCAGTTCAACCTGTGGACACACCGTACGCTTCTGGAAAACGTGATCGAAGTGCCGGTGCATGTCCTCAAGGTGCCGAAGGCAGAGGCTATCGCGCGGGCGCATGAACTGCTCAAGAGGGTGGGCCTCGGCGACAAGGCCGACACCTATCCGGCCTATCTGTCAGGCGGTCAGCAACAGCGCGCTGCCATCGCACGCGCGCTTGCGGTGGATCCTTCCGTAATGCTTTTCGATGAGCCAACTTCAGCGCTTGATCCAGAGCTTGTAGGCGAAGTTCTGACCGTAATCCGGGATCTTGCAGCGGAAGGGCGCACAATGCTGCTTGTGACCCACGAAATGAAATTTGCGCGCGAAGTCGCGAACCACGTCGTCTATCTTTTCGAGGGCCGCATTGAAGAGCAAGGCCCACCTGCCGAGGTCTTCGGAAATCCAAAGTCAGAGCGATTGAAGCAGTTCCTTAGCTCGGTCGCCTGATCCAGAAAAACAACATAATGAACCAAAGGGAGTAACAAAATGAACGTCAAAAAACTGCTCGCGTCCGGTCTCGCCGCCGCTGTCCTTTCGGCTGGTGTTGCCAGTGCAGAAGAGGTCAAGATCGGCATCGCGGCCGAGCCTTATCCGCCCTTCGCGTCGCTGGACAGCTCAGGCAACTGGGTTGGTTGGGAGATCGATGTCATCAATGCAGTTTGCGCTGCCGCGGAACTTGACTGTGTTATCACACCGGTGGCCTGGGACGGTATCATCCCCTCGCTGACCGGACAGCAGATCGACGCCATCATGGCCTCGATGTCGATCACCGAGGAACGGTTGAAAACCATTGATTTCAGCGATCCTTACTATAACACACCTGCGGTTATCGTTGCCGATAAATCGATGGATATTGAAGCAACTCCGGAATCGCTGGCGGGTAAAGTCATTGGCATTCAGGCTTCGACGATCCACCAAGCCTATGCGCAGGAATACTTCAAGGATTCCGAACTGCGCGTCTATCAAACTCAGGATGAGGCCAATCAGGACCTGTTTGCCGGTCGGATCGACGCCACACAAGCTGACAGCATTGCGATGGCCGATTTTGTGAATTCGGATGCCGGTGCTTGCTGCGAAATCAAAGGTGCCGTGAAGGACGATCCAGCCATTTTGGGGCGTGGTGTCGGTGCGGGCGTCCGTAAAGGGCAGGATGACCTGCTTGCGGCGTTGAACAAGGGCATCGCGGCAATTCTTGCCGATGGCACGCACGAGAAGATCACGTCGAACTATTTCTCGACCAGCATCTACTAAGCCGTTGCCGTGACCGGATTTCTGGAATCACTAGGTTTGGCGCAGAGCGCAGAGCTTTTGTCGCTCTCGCCACCGGGGTGGGGGGCCAATCTGCTACGCGGATTGTCCCACTCCTTGCAGATCGCTTTTGGCGCATATGCACTGGGCCTCGTGATCGGATTGTTCGGAGCCTATGGCAAACTTTACGGCGGGAAGGTCACGCGCGACCTTCTTGCCATTTACACGACCGTGATCCGGGCCGTGCCGGAACTGGTCCTGATCCTAATCCTGTATTACGTGGGATCCGATATTATCAACAAAATATCTGCTGCCATGGGTGGTGGCCGGGTTGAGATCAACGGCGTTGCCGCAGGCATTTGGGTGCTGGGCGTCGTTCAGGGCGCGTATGCGACCGAGATTCTGCGCGGCGCCATTCAGGCGGTTCCGCCCGGTCAGATCGAAGCGGCGAAATCCTACGGAATGCCGGCCTTCATGACCATGCGGCGCGTCACGATCCCCGCCATGATGAGCTTCGCCGTACCTGGTCTGGCCAACCTGTGGCTGATTGCAACCAAAGACACAGCATTGCTGGCTGTAGTCGGTTTTAACGAGCTGACGTTGGAAACGCGCCAGGCGGCCAGCAGCACGCGGGCCTACTTCACCTTTTTCTTGGCGGCGGGCTTCCTTTATCTGATGGTTACGCTGTTTTCGGGTGGGATCTTTGCGCGGATTGAGAAATGGGCCCGTCGCGGCCAACCCGCTCTGAACGGAGGCAGCAGATGATCGACCTCAGATCTCTGATGCAACCTCATCGTATCGTGATGATGCTGATCTTTGCCGGGATCGTGGTTTGGTGCGCGATGACATTGCGGTGGGACTGGATACCCAATTATGCGCCGCTTGCATTGCAGGGAATCTGGACCACGCTCTGGCTGCTGGTTGTCACGATCGTTCTTGGTTTTTTACTGGCTGTACCCCTTGGGTTAGCGCAGGCAGTTGGGCCATGGTACCTTGCGGCACCCGCAAAGGCGTTCTGTACCATCATTCGCGGCACGCCGCTGCTTTTGCAGCTTTGGCTGCTGTATTATGGCCTCGGCTCTCTGTTTCCGCAGTTTCCATGGATACGATCGTCTGATCTTTGGCCGTACTTGCGTCAGGCTTGGCCCTATGCGGTCCTGGCGTTGACACTTTCTTATGCGGGTTACGAAGGTGAGGTCATGCGCGGAGCCTTCAAGGGCGTTGCCAAAGGACAGCTGGAGGCGGCCAAGGCGTTTGGTATGCCAAGGCTGACGATGTTTCGCCGTATCTGGTTACCACAGGCAATCCGCAATGTTCTGCCGACTTTGGGTGGTGAAACCATCCTGCAATTAAAGGCAACACCACTGGTCGCCACAATAACCGTGGTTGATATCTATGCCGTGTCGTCACGTGTGCGCGCCGATACGTTTATCGTCTACGAACCGCTTATCCTGTTGGCCGTATTCTACATTCTCGTAGCGGGTGTAATTGCCTTGGTTTTCCACTGGCTGGAGGTGAAGGTTCTGGGAACCGGACGCCGCAATGGGCCCATCGGATAGTTCTAGCAAGAAGCCGAAGGAAACTTGCTCTGCGATTAGCGAAGCGGTTATTCGATGAATTGCTCCTAGCGACCGAGATTGCAGGCTTAAGCGTAAAACAGGTGTTTGAAACGGGATCAGAAAGGTTGATTTCGTTCGCGATCCGTAAATTCAACGCGTTTGTGGTACAGCATCTAGGGTAGCTGCACGACAAGAGGGCATGATTGCCAGCGCGGCCATAGGTGAGAGGAACCGTTTGGCGCGATTATTGGCCAGCGACACAATTTGCGTGGTGCTAAGACAAGAGTCTCAACATCAATGCCGATCGGGTACTACCACTTTGGTTGTCTTACGTTGGTAGAATATTGTGGTTCATCCTGAACAAATTGGTGGGATCGTACTTTCCTTTGATCCTGGAAAGTTTTTCGCCGTTCACACCATAAGCGCCGGTCATGTGATCGGCTTGGTCTTCAGGCATGAAGTTCACATAGGCACTGCCTGTTGAGTATGGTTTCATCTGTTCGTACAGCTGGCGTGCCCACCCGATGCAGGTGTCATCCTTGTCAGGGTCCTCCCATCGTGTGTGGACATTCATAATGAAATGCGCAGATCTTTGCGGGTAGGCGGTAGAAGCAGGCTCAACGCGGGCCATCGCGCCACCGACATGAGCAATGAAAACCTCGCAAGCGGGATCAGGAAGAGTGGAAATCGCGTCCAGCAGGTCCGTGATGGCGGCCGGGGGCAACGTATTGAAGTCATGACTTTTCCAATAGTTGCGGACGCCCGGCGACAACAGGGGATCAAACGCCGCCTGCCAATCCACGAACCTGTGCGGTGAAATGACATCCACAATCGGCTCACCCAGCGCGCGCAAGGCCGACATCGCTTTTTCACCCTCATCCATCGGGCCGCTATAGCACGCCGCGAAAATCAGCACCTCGCGCCCGTGCCAATCTTCCGGCAGGAACGGGAGTGGCGGCGCTTTTCGCATCACGCTCCAGACGGTGAGCTCATCGGGGGAAGTGTCTGCAATGGCCACAAACGCGGAAAGCAGCTCTGGTGCCTTTTCGATCGGGTGCACGATCAGGCCGGACAGGATATCGGGCCCAAGATCATGCAACTGGAATTCGAATGAGGTGACGACACCGAAGTTTCCGCCACCACCACGAATGGCCCAGAAAAGTTCCGGGTGGCTCGTGGAAGAGGTGGTGACAATCGCGCCATCCGCCGTCACGACTTCTGCCGACAGAAGGTTGTCGATCGTCATGCCGAATTTCCGCGTCGTCCAGCCAAAACCACCACCCAAGGTCAGCCCTGCGATGCCGGTTGTCGAGTTGATGCCTGTGGGGACAACAAGACCATGGGCCTGTGTTTCGCGATCAACGTCTCCAAGCAACGCACCGGGTGCAACGCGGACAGTTTTGCGGGCAGGGTCCACGTGAACCGAACGCATCTGGGACAGATCCAGCATGACGGCCTTGTCCGCGACGGCGTGCCCTGCAATCTGGTGTCCACCTGATCGAACGGTCATCATGAGGCCTGCTTGTCGGACGAAGTTTATTGCCTTCTGGACATCGCTTGCCCCCAACGCACGGATCACGAAGGCGGGGTAACGCTCGAACATGCTGTTCCAGGTAATCCTGGCTTCTTCATATTCCGGGGTCCCCGGCAGGTAGACCCCTCCGCGCAGTGAGGCATCAAGCGCGTCCAAATCGCCTTGATCCACAGTCGCGATACGTCCGTCGAGTGCTTTCAGGTCAAACATGCTTAGGCCTCCCTTGTTTCAGGAAAGGTTTCGCGCACGGCTGCCTCGTGAGTTTGTTATTGCCCTGAGAAGGGGATACTTGGTTGTGGGGGAAAGCTGGTCGTCAGGCAAATAGTCCCGGATCGATCCGATCTACCGGCGTGATGACATCGGCAGGAATGTTTAGACGCTCGGCCGCTTTTCGCAGGCTTTCTTCATCCGGGGCTTCGTAAAGGCAGTATGTTTTGCGCTTATCTGCGCTGAGGAAGGAAAAGATCCATTCAATGCCGACTTCGTCGTTGATTTCTTTGATGTGAATTTTGTCGTTGTCGCTGATATTCAGCTGTTCCGCAAAATTTCGTTCAATGATGTATCGTGGCATTATGCCCCCCAAGCATTTTCCGGACCTTAACTGGCTACCCCTTCGAGCTTTGACTTAAGGGAAACCATACTCAATTTCTGTGATATTGCCAACGCTTCCCCTTCCAGTTGAAACGCCAGTTCCAAATCGCTGGGGCGGCCCTGTTGTCTGAGTGCTGATGCATACGCTGCCTTGGAATGCGCAATCCAAGGTGGGCAATTCATCCGCGTGTCAATCTCGATGGCTTTCCGGAACATCTTCCCGGCAATTTCCCAGTCTTTCAGCACCGTTGCCAGTCTCCCCAAGCGTCTGGCTGCGGCACCTGTGCAGACTGTGGTTGCCCCTGCGGTGATCGTCAGGTCTTCGTAAGGTTGCAGCATACTGTAAAGCGTCTGGGCATGACCCGGATGCCCGACAGCCACGCAGATGTCAGCAAGATAGGACAGAGTTGTTGAATACATGGCATCTGGCGGTAGGTCGAAGCCGTTTTCCGCCATTTCATTCAGTATTCTTTCAGCCGGTTCCGTGTATCCCAGTTCGGCTGCGATAAGGCCAAAACCCGGCTTCCACGAGATGTCTTCGGGGCTGTCGGTCATCAGTTTCTTGATCACAGGCGCGACCTCGTGCAGGCGGTTCTGCTCGCGGCGGATGGTAAACATCTGAACGCCGAAAACGCCCTCGACATGTTCGCCGTGCGTTTTTCGACCGATCTTGACCGCTTCAGTGGCGTGCTTTTCAGCCTGAACAAAGTCGCCGTCCATGATTGCAACCATGGCGCGTGCGTGTTTTTGAACCCAATAGAGTTGCAGATGATTGTCCTTTTCGGAAATCGCTGTCAGCAATTCGAGTGAGTTGTCCAACAGGTCGCGGTCGGCCATTTCAGCGCCGACAAACAGGCTGAGCGTCCGGTCGCGGCCCTGATCAATACTGCCAAGGTGTTCCGCTACCTGATGCATGGCGTCCAGGTTTTCACGCCAATGTCGTGCCTCTTGCCCGTTGCGCGCAACGAATGGCGCCCCAAAATGCATCATCATTACCGAAAACTGGGATTTATGATCCCCAAGCTTCGCCGCCAGTTCCATGGATTGCTGACCAAAGCGGGTGCCTACGGAAAACTGGCCGACAAACATATACGCCCGCGCAAGTTGGCTCATCAACCGGCACCGCCTGACTTCGTCATTGTCAGACAGGTCTTTTAGCGCCTTTTCACAAAGGTCAATCGCTTCGTGATGTCGCTTGCTCGTCATCATGCACGAGTCAGCAAAATGATTGGCTGCATCGGCTGCCAGCTCCACATCGTGGAGTTTCTGGGCAGCGGTAGATGCACTTTTCAGAACCGCTATCGCCTCGGACAACTGACCCTGGCTGTCATGGCTGCGGCCAACCAGGATCATGCCCCTGACCATTTCCGGGCAGGTTTCCGAGTTCAGCTGCTTAGCCGCTTTGAGCGTCTCCTGCGCATTAGTCATCGCTTCCTGGCTCGCTGACCGGGCCAACGCCATTTCAGCCGCAGCTTCCCATTTGTCGAATGCGGCGCGCCATTCTTCTGCTTCTGACAGATGGCGGGCCACCAGCTCGGGCCGGCGTTCGATTTCAGCAGATCGCATCGCGATCAGTGCGCGGGCAACGTCTGAATGTTGCTGCCTGCGGGTAGAGCTTAACATGGATTGATATGCCGTATCGCGGATAAGGGCATGGCGGAACACGAAATGCCCGCGGTTGTTTCCGCTTTCAAAGATCAGTCCCGTTCGCGACAGTTCTTCGAGGCGAAGATTGATATCTGCGCGTTCCAGCCCCATCGCGGCACTTAACAAATCTGGTTCAAATTCCCGCCCAATGACTGACCCCGTCAACGCGACCTGTTTGGCCTCGGGCGAAACTGCATCAAGCCGCGCCATCAAGGCGCCCTTCAGCGACGATGGTATGCGGACTTGTCCCTGCTCATCTGCATTCACGATCGCCTGGGTCAATTCTTCGACAAACAGGGGCACACCGTCAGTCTTTTCGATGATCGTCGCGATCAAGGCATCGTCCGGGTCCTTGCCAGTGATATTGCGGACCAGATCCGAGACATCAGCAGAACCGAACCGGCGCAGCAGGAGTGTTTGAACATGCGTGTCCCCGTCATCGCGGGCCAGGTCCCACCCGGGTCTGTGGGTCATCAGGATCATCAGGGGAAGATCGGTGCAAATCGCCTTGAACCGCTCCAGCAGGGCTTGCGTCGAGGGATCGATCCAATGTGCATCCTCAACACACAGAATAACCGGGCGCACGCTTGCCCGGACCTGCACCGTATGGATCAGGGTTTGGATCGTTATGTCGCGTTGCTCCTGCGGCGACATCTCGAGAACTTCACGAGCCAGTGCGCTGCGCGGCGCGACCAGCGCTGCAAAGACAGGCAGAACCTGTTCCCAGTCCAGACCTTCCCGGCCTTCCAGCAGCTTCCTGACATGCTCCAGAATTTGATTGTCATCAAAATCCGGTTCAACACCTGCATCCTGCGAGATTCGCTGGGTGACCGGATGAAAGGGGCTGCTGGTCAGATAGGGAGAGCAGTTCAGCCTTATCACATCGGCCTGTCCGGTTGCCGTGACATCCGCAAGAAACCCCTCAGTCAGGCGCGATTTTCCTATTCCCGCCTCACCCGACAGCAGAACCACCTCACCATTACCGCTTTGGGCGCGCTGCCACGATTGCAACAGGATACCCTTTTCGTAGTCCCGGCCAATCATGGTACTGTCGGCGTCATCCTTGTACGACGCGCGAAACCGGCTTTCCGCGCTGCGTTCCGATACGACCTTCAACAAGGTCCGAGGGTCTTTGAACCCCTTCAATTGAGTTGATCCAAGGGTCTCGAACTCGAATATCCGGTGCAAGGCGGCTTCGGTTTCTTCCGCAGACAAAACCACCGAGTTCGGCAGGCCGTGTTCCTGTATCCGCGCCGCCAGATTGACCGCCGGCCCGGTCATGGCACCTTCCTCGTACGAGTTTTCGCCGATCGTGTCGCCGACCACGACATCGCCGCTCGCGATACCCAGTCTGACCGACAAACGCTCACCGTCAGGAGTGTTGAGCTCTTCAACCCGGTGGACGCACTCAAGCCCCGCCTTTATTGCGCGAATGGCGTGATCTTCGTAGGCTGTTGGCCAGCCGAAAAACACAAGAAGACCGTCGCCAAGGTATTTCGCAACATAGCCACCATACCTGCTCACTGCCCCCGCGACGGTATCCTGATAGTTCTGTAGCAGATCCCGCATGTCTTCGGGATCAAAACGGTTGGTCAGCTCTGTCGAGCCGACCAGATCCGCAAACAAGACTGTCAGATGACGCCGTTCAGCCGCGGGCGCGATGGGCTTTTTCGTCGGTGCAGCTTCGCCCTGCACGACATCAACGGCGGATGGCCGAGTATTCTCGCGGGTGGGCTCTCCTGCGGCAGGCGCTGATGAAGACAGGTGACTAGAGCCAGCCAAATCCTGAACTGCCGCAAGGATGATCTTTCGGTGACCAAGACTTACCCCAAGCTCTTTCAGGTCGTCGCCTGTCAGCAGTGGCAGAACCCGCGCATCAATGTCGTTTACCGCAAAAACATCTGCGTACTGACCCAGTCCGAGGTCGTTAAGCCACGTGTCCATTTCATCCGACATATTCGGATCATGCTGAGATACGCGTCACTAATCAAGAAAACGCTATTTAAACTGCCGGGCGATCAATGCGCAGCGGACACGGTTTCATGCGCAGCATAGCAATAGATGCCAGTCGCGTAAGACCTTGATACACTGTGGGGAAAGGATGGTGGGTGATGAGAGACTCGAACTCCCGACATCTTCGGTGTAAACGAAGCGCTCTACCAACTGAGCTAATCACCCGTGACGCTGCATGTAGCCAAGCCAGCGGGCGTGCGCAAGAGGGTCTGTGAGATTTTTATTCCGCGATGGGTTGCGGATAGGAAATGCCGCCCCCATCAACGCGTGCCTGGGGTGACCACAGGTTGACGAGGCTGGCCGGGGTGGGTTGCCAGCGCCTGATCTGGATCAGCGGGTGTAAAAGATCAAAGGCGCTTGCAAGCGCCCTATGGCCTCCGATATGCCCGAAGAGACTGCAACTTTCCGGTCGGGAGCACACATGATCCTACCCTTCGCCTGCCGTATCTGGATGGTGGCACTGGTCCTTGGCGCATTTGTGCTGGCTCCGGTCCGAGCCGGGGCAGAAGGGGTTTTGGTTTTTGCCGCAGCCAGCCTCAAGACCGCTTTGGACGAAATCGCGACGGAATACACAGAGCGGACGGGTCACGATGTCACCGTGTCCTACGCAGCGTCTTCAGTGCTGGCGCGTCAGATTCAGCAGGGTGCGCCTGCGGACATTTTCATCTCTGCCAATGCCGACTGGATGGATTATCTGGAACAGCAGGGCTTGTTGCAGCCTGGGACACGGTCGGATTTGCTGGGCAACAGTCTGGTTCTGATCGGCGCTGCGGGGCGTCCTGTTCTGGGTGACATTCGGGTGGTTCATGACCTCAGGGCCGAGCTGGGCGAAGGCTTTCTGGCCATGGCGCTGGTCGATGCGGTGCCCGCCGGTATCTACGGCAAGGCGGCTTTGCAGGGGCAGAACCAGTGGGAGGCGGTGCAGGACCGAGTGGCACAAACCGACAATGTGCGCGCTGCGCTGGCCCTTGTGGCAACGGGTGCCGCGCCTCTGGGGATCGTTTATCGATCGGATGCGCAGGCGGAACAGCGGGTCAGTGTTGTGGCCAGTTTTCCCACCGACCTGCACCCTCCGATCATCTATCCGGCGGCGATGACAGGTAATGCCACAGGTGCGGCGCGGGCTTTTCTGGATCATCTGCACGGCGATGCGGCTTTGGCAATTTTTCAGGAGCAGGGATTTTCCCTGCCGGGCGGGTGATCGCGTTGGAGTGGTTGGGCCCCGCTGAAGCTGAAGCGCTGAAGCTGTCGCTGCGCGTGTCGTTCTGGGCGACGCTGGCCACTTTGCCGTTCGGCATTTTTGTTGCCTACATTCTGGCCCGCTGGCGGTTCCCCGGGCGGCAGGTTCTGAATGGTCTGGTGCATTTGCCTTTGATCCTGCCGCCGGTAGTGACGGGGTATCTGCTGTTGCTGACTTTCGGCATTCAGGGGCCGTTGGGGCGGTTTTTGGCCGAGTTCGGCATTGTGGTCGCCTTTCGCTGGACTGGGGCCGCGCTGGCCGCAGGTATCATGGCGTTTCCGCTGATGGTCCGGGCGATACGTCTGTCGATCGAGGCGGTTGACCCGAAGCTGGAACAGGCTGGGGCGACGCTGGGGGCGTCGCGGCCTATGGTGTTTCTGACCGTAACCTTGCCGATGATCCTGCCCGGTGTCATCGCCGGGGCCATTCTGGCCTTTGCCAAGGCCATGGGTGAGTTTGGGGCCACGATTACATTCGTGTCGAATATTCCGGGACAGACGCAGACATTGCCATCGGCTGTTTACGCCTTTTTGCAGGTACCGGGGGGCGAGGCTGCTGCAACAAGGCTGGTCCTGATCTCGATCGTCATCGCCATGGGCGCGTTGCTGCTGTCGGAATATGTGGGACGGCGCGCCGCCGCGCGGGTGGCCGGATCATGAGCCTGTCTGTTCGTTTGCACCATCAGCTGCCGGGGATCGATCTGGAGGTTAGTTTTGACGCCCCACCCGGTGTGACCGTGCTGTTCGGGCGCTCCGGGTCGGGCAAGACCACAATTGTCAACGCGGTGGCCGGATTGCTGCGGCCGCGCGCGGGCAGGGTGGCCGTGGATGACTGGGTGTTGTTTGACACCGATAGAGGGCATTGGCTGCCGCCGCACCGGAGGCGGTTGGGCTATATTTTTCAGGAGGGGCGGTTATTCCCGCATCTGACCGTGCGCCAGAACCTTGCCTATGGCCGCTGGTTCGCCCCCAAAAGCGCGCGGCGTGAAGATCCGGAAAAGGTCATCGAGATGCTGGGGATCGGCCACCTTCTGAACCGCCGTCCAGCCGGGTTGTCAGGGGGCGAAAAACAGCGCGTGTCGATTGGCAGGGCGTTGCTGGCCAGCCCGCGACTAATCCTTGCAGATGAACCGCTTGCGGCGCTGGACGAGGCCCGCAAGGCGGAGATCCTGCCCTATTTCGAGCGTCTCAGGGATGAGGTGTCTGTCCCGATCCTGTATGTGACCCACTCGGCCGACGAGGTGGCCCGTCTGGCCACATCGGTTGTCGCTTTGCAGGATGGCAGGGTCGTCCGCCACGGCCCCGCGTCCGAGGTTCTGTCTGACCCGACTGTGGCACCGGCAGGTGTGCGCGCGATCGGTGCCGTGCTGGAGGTGCAGGTGCTGAAGCACCACACCGACGGGTTGACCGAGCTGAACGCAAATGGCGCGCGTCTGTTTCTGCCACGTATCGGGCAGGAAGTCGGCACGCATCTGCGAATTCGCATTCCAGCGCAAGAGGTGATCCTGTCCGTCCAAAAGCCCGAGGGTCTGTCGGCATTGAACGTGCTCAGCGGGACGGTCGACTCGATCCGGTCGGGCGAAGGTCCCGGTGCGATCGTGTCGGTCAGGACACCGGCAGGGACTGTTCTGGCGCGGGTCACGCGCCGGTCGGTTGCGGCGTTGAACTTGCAGCCGGGCAGCACATGCCATGCCGTGATCAAGACGGTTGCGCTGGCCCCGCAGAATGTCGGTGGCCGCATCGGGAACGGCACCTGACCTCAGGCAAGTGCGCGGGCTTCGTGTTCCAGCAGGATAAGGCGCGCGGCGCGTCCAAACCCCTGATAGCCAGAGGAGGGACGGTCGGGAAATATTGCGGCCAGTTCCTGAAGCGCGTCGGATGAAAGTGTATGTAGCGCCTCTTCCCCCAGAAACAGGCTTTCTGCTTGTGCTCCATCCGCCGAAAGGATTTCGTGCCGATCCAGCAGGATGTGCAAATACTCGACCGTTTCAACCGAGGTATCGAGCCCTATTCCAGGCCATCGGCACAGGTGCTTGGCGGCAACCAGCGCTTCAGCGGTTCCGAAAAGCAGCTCAACCCAGGGGCCCTTCACCAGAATACGGTGCTGCTGAGACACCAGCAGGTCTCGCGCGGGGGTGTTAGGCCCCAGACTGCCTGCCGAGATGCGAACGGGCCGTATCGCAGGTTCGGTGCGCAATCGGTCGGGCGGGATCGTGCTGCTTTCGATCCAACGAACAGGTTGCAACCCGTGATCGGCTGTCGCCACCTTGTCCCCGACGTTCAGGGACTCGATGGCACGGGGACCGTCCTCAGCCTCGATCAGGGTTCCAGCTGCGAAACAGGCGCCTTCGATCCTTATGACCACTTCGACCGGATCCGGAGAGCCGGTAAACGGAAGTGTGACAGGACCGGTTTGCGTTGTCCCTGAGACGCTGATGAAGAAGGAGTCAAAGACAACTTCACCATTGTCGAGGCTGTCGAAATACGTCGGATCGACCGTATAGGTCCACTCTCCGGTATTTGGGTCTATCGTCGCGGTGCCGTTGGCAGGAGGTGTCGCAATCGTCCAGGTTTGGGTCAGCGGCGTGAAGTTTCCGTTGTTCAGGGTGGGTTGCCCCATCGCCACATTGGGTGGGGACCCGGTCACGTCGCCGGTCAATTCACCAGTGATCGGAACTGAAACCAACTAGACCTCGCCTTGTTGCAACACCCGCTCAAATTCCTTTTTTCGGTACAGGCGCATATGAACCTCGCCTGCTTCGTCCCGCGTCCATTCGACAATCCGGTTGCGTGTCATGTCGCTGTCCATTCGGTTGGTGCGCACGCGCGGATGCGGGATCTCTTGCTTGAGGATATCAACAATCTGACTGGTCTGTCCAAACGGCGCGACAAGGTCGATGATCCAAAAGGATGACCCGCTGGTAAAATCCTTGTCCGTCAGAGAGGTTTCTTTCACCGCATAGCGATACTCGGCCTCGGGGCTGAGACCGGCAAAAGTGACAAATCCGCGGGGAAAGCCATTCTGTCTGAAGATCTGGTATTGGCCTATTTTGTTGAAAAACTCGGGCTTGATCGGTTGGTAAGTTGCTGATTCAATTCTTCCTAAAGGGAGGGATCAGCCATGATGGGACCGAGACAGGAAGCGCAAGCGTCGCTGTTTTACGAGTTCTCGCTGGAGGATCATGTCCCGCAAGACCACCTTTTGCGCTCGATTGACCGGTTCGTCGATCTGGGCAGCATTC